>JAAFHQ010000046.1:12021-14870 GCA_013298445.1 Chitinophagales bacterium
ATTTGCCGGAAAGGGTGCTGAGGTTTTCCATCGCCGGGGTTTCAATGGGCAAATAGCCGTATTTGACAAACACCGAACGGATGGTATCGAAGATATAGTTGCGTTTGAGTACCTGATCGGGGGTGAAATCCCGGGTACCTTCGGCGGTAGTTGGTTTCATTTTTTGGTCGTTGTAGAGACGCACGGCTGTGCGTCTCATTATTTTGCAACGCATCTCGCAGAGAGACGCACAGCCGTGCGTCTCTACACTAGATGACAGATGAAAACTGTTTTAAAAAGCGCACATCGTTTTCAAACAACAAACGAATATCCGTAATGGTGTACAACATCATGGCCTGGCGCTCGATACCCATACCAAAGGCAAAGCCCGAATACTCTTCCGGATCGATGCCACAATTGATCAAGACTTGCGGATCAACCATGCCACAACCCAAAATTTCTACCCAACCACTGTGTTTGCACACCCGGCAACCCTTGGCATTGCAAATGAAGCAGGACACGTCCATTTCGGCACTGGGCTCGGTGAATGGGAAAAACGAAGGCCGTAGGCGAATTTTGGTATTGGGACCATACATCTCTTGCGCGAAGTAGTACAAGGTTTGTTTCATATCGGCAAAAGATACACCCTTGTCGATGTACAAACCTTCCACTTGATGGAACTGGCAATGCGAACGCGCCGAGATGGTCTCATTGCGGTAAACCCGCCCTGGGGCAATGATGCGGATGGGCGGCTTTTGTGAGGTCATTACCCGTGCCTGTACCGAAGAAGTATGCGTACGCAGCAGCATTTCGGTGCTGTTGCGCAGGTAATATGTATCCTGCATGTCGCGCGCCGGATGGTCGGCAGGCGTATTCATGGCCGTGAAGTTGTGCCAATCGTCTTCAATCTCCCGCTCTTCTGCAACCACAAAGCCCAGGCGTTCAAAAATCCGCACAATGCGGTTAAGGGTAACCGCTACGGGATGGCGAGAGCCCAGATCAATGGGCTCACCGGGTGCAGTAATGTCCAAACCAGCCGCCTGAGATTTTTCGGCAGCAGCTTCGGCCACGGCTTTGAGGGTTTCAAACTTGGCCTCGGCAAGCTCTTTGGCTTTGTTGATCAATTGACCAAATTCCTTTTTTTGCTCATTCGGTACGTTCCGAATTTCGCCCATCAAGGGTTTGATCACATTGTTGGAGCCCAGGTAGCGCAAACGAAACTGCTCAATGGTTTCCGCAGAGGCGGGATTGGCCACCTCAATTTCTTGCAGCAAGTCCTGTAATTGTTGAAATGCGTTGGCAGACATATTCATTTTTTAAAAAATCGCTGGCAAAAGTAAGCATTTTACTTTCATGTAGAATCAATAACAATGGCGATATTGCGCAGAGTTCCATTTTTTAGTTTAGAAGGTTGAGAAAGTTGAGAAGGTTTAGGCTACCGCAAGTGTCATTGTCAAAGTCGCTCGCGGTAGCCTAAACCTCCTAAACCTTCTAAACCTTCTCAACCTCTTTAGACATGTTCCAAGCTTCGCAGCTCCGTTTCTATTTTACCTACTTATCCTGCCTGGCTCTCCTAATTGGCCTGGTGGTTTCTCCCTTTTTGCAATCCATGAGTTTATTCGGTTTTGCCATTGCCGCAGTGTGGGAGAGTATCGCCACTCGTGAGACCCTGGCGGAGCGATGGAAAGCATTTTGGAAAAGGCCCGATTTTTGGGTTTTTGGCCTGCATTTTGCGATTGTATTGTTGAGTTTTTGGGTGGTACAAGACATGGATTTTTGGCTGGAACGTTTGCGCATCAAATTGCCTTTTTTAGTTCTGCCACTGGCTTTCTTCTTTATGCCACAATTTTCGCAGCGACAGTATTTTAGCTTGATTTATGTGCTGGTCATTGTGTTGTCGATCACCAGTTTGGGTATCCTGATCAACTACAGTTTGGACTACGAAAACATCCAACTCCTGATCAAACAGGGCCAAGCCATGCCCATGCCGACCAACCACATCCGCTTTAGCTTATTGCTGGCCATTGGGGTCTTGTCGGCAGGGTATTTGTACTGGCAGGGCTACTATTTCAAAAGCGAAAAGGAGCGCAACTGGATCGCTGGAATGGGTTTGTTTCTCTTTGGCTTTATCCATCTACTTTCGGTGCGCAGTGGCATTGCGGCGCTGTATTTGGCGATGCTGGTAGTGGGCTTGCGCTATGCCTGGGTGAGCCGTAGGTATTGGTTGGCTGTAGGAGTAGTGGGAGTGCTGGCGGCTTTGCCCGTGCTGGGTTATTTTGTATTGCCGAGTTTTAAAATGAAGGTCGATTACGCCTTGTACGACCTGCGGATGCGCCAAAGCGGACATACTGAAATGTTGTCTGATTCTGAACGCATTACGACATTAAAAGTAGGGTGGAAAATATTTAGTGAAGCACCAGGGTTGGGTGTAGGGGCGGGCAATCTGGATCAGGCTGTACATGCGCAATACGCAGCCCATTATCCCAATGCCGCCCGGGTGATGATGCCGCATAATCAGTTTTTGTACGTGGCGGCGGGTTCGGGAATAGTGGGTTTGTTGCTGTTTTGTGTGGCTATTTTTTTGCCACTTTTTTACAAGGGCAATTATAAGGATGAGTTGTTTTTGGGAACTTACGTGGTTCTGTTTGCTTCTTTACTAGTGGAGGCTACTTTGGAAAATGCGATGGGGGTGGCGTTGGCGAGTTATTTTTGGTTGTGGGGGCTGAAGCAGCGAGAGAAGGAGCCCTTTGAGATAAAAAATAATAGAGTTGAGACGGTTTGATTATCAAGCAATTTATGATTTTTTGTAACTATTTAGCAGCCGCCTGCGGCGGAATTTTTTATCACAAAGGCACAAAGGCACAAAGACA
>JAAFHQ010000460.1 GCA_013298445.1 Chitinophagales bacterium
TAAGTTTTTGGCCGATCAGGTCATTGATGCTAAATGTCTCTGGGAAAAGCTGCGCCCAAGGGTTAGTCGGGTCGGGGAAGCGGTAATTTGCATCGACAAAACGCCAGCTGGTATTGTTTTTAAAAGCAAGATCCAGATTCAAAATCAGTTTTTGAATGGCGATCAAATCCAGCGTCGTAACCGATTTGGAAGCATTGGCATCCGCAGCGATCAACTTGTAGGGAGAATCCAGGGTGGTAACCCCCAAAATGTGTTTGCGGATCAACAACAAATCAAAGGTCGATACCCCATTGACGTGGTCGGTATTGAGTCGAGGGGTAATGGTATAATCATTGCCTTCAACCAAATTGAGAAAAACGTAATTGCCCGTTGGGGTGGAAGTTGTACGGTTGGAGGCCTGACCACTGAGGGTAATCTCTACATTGGGCAAACCTTGCCGCGATTCAGTTTGGATGGCTCCACCCAGTAAGCCTTGTGGCAATGGAATACAAATATCCCCGTTGTTTTGAACCGTGACAAAATTGAGGCAAAAATCATAATTCGGTCCGCCCAGACGGCCATCGGGCTGCAACGCCGTGGGGTTATTCGCACTGTCCCAGGCGTGGACTTCCACGATCACTGTTCCTTCATCGGTACAAGTCAACAAGAGCGAATCTTGGTTGATATTGGGCCTGGCGCCTTCGCGGTTGATCGAATAGCGAATCGGGCCGGAGCAGTCGGTAGTTGGACTGGCGATAAAATCCGCTGCTTTGACCACCGCATAAGCCAGGTCATCCTTGCCGTCGCCATTGATGTCCCGCGCTGGGTTCAGCGCCTGCAAGGTCACGGTGATCCCACTTTTACAAATGGGCGAAGGAGCCTTGCAGTCCACTACCCGGAAAGTCAAACTGCGGGTACCAGTATTGCCACAGGCATCTTTCACTTGCACTACGAAACTGTGGGTACCAATGGGGAAGGTGCCTTTGATGCGGTAGTTGGGATACGTGCCCTGAATTTCGCTGGCGGCCAATTGCCGATCAATCGTACCATTGTTGTTGAGGTCAACTCCAGCACTAATTTGCAAACCATTCGGTGTACAATTTTCAAAAACGGTATACAACAAGTCTACACTACCATTACAAGTACTATTGTCATTGCTGCAAAATGGCGCGCCCTGGGTGTAATTGATGACGGGTTTAACCGTATCAATCACCGTAATTTGCTGGGTGTATTGCCAAAAACCACGCGATTTCAGGGCCTGATTGATGTTGCTGTTGCTCCAATGACCAATTGGGTTGCCCAGGCCATCACAGGAGCGCCCACGCTCGTTGTTGCGAGGGAAAACGTTGTTCTCGTTGTTGTCTTTGTCCAGATAAGTGACGCCGTTGGGGCGAACCATCAACCAGAGGTTTTCATCCCCAGGAAGCAAATCACAATCCATGTCCCGGCTCAGGATAATGGGGGCCGAAACATCGTCGTATTCACAAAGGTTCATCACTTGATAGGTGCGGAAAATCTGATAACAGCCCCCACCAGGAATCGTAAACTGTCGATCCTCCACGTTTATAGCCAGCACATCACAAGCCAGTTCTTTCAATAACAAAGTATCCGGTAAAGGGGTGCCACAATAACTGACTACATCTTTGGGGAATTTGATTTCGTAATTGTGGACTGGATTGACGGTGATGACTTGTTCACAAATTCTTTCGGATAGGTTACCTGCGGCATCTCTGGCTCTGAACTTACGGGTGATGCTGCCTACCCCACAATTGTCGAGGTCAACAAGCGGAGTCAATTCTTCCCAGGTCACGGCGCAGTTGTCTTCTACGGTAGGCAAACCAAAGTTGCGTTGCAAAACCGCCAGGCTGCTGATGTCCAGACCGGCCGGGATATCGTTGCAGTTGATGGTGCGGTTGGCTGGGGGTGTACAAGTTGGAGCCAATTTATCATCCACTTGTAAGCGGGTGATACAAGTATTGGCATTGCCATATTTGTCGGTACCCCGCAGTTCAATAGTTGCCAATTTGCCTACATCACAACAGGTAAGATCTACAAAGGCATCCCAGGGACTATAAATGGACACACTATCTGGTGCACATTCTGCAGGGATCAAACGGCGGACTTCCAACTTCAGGGAATTGTCGCAATTGTCACGGCTGCTTTTGTTGACATCGCCTGTAGTGATTCTGGCCATGCCACCGCCGCCGAGCGATACGACGAATTCACTATTACAAACCATCGTTGGCGCAATGCGGTCGAGCACCTTGAAAGCCACCGTATCTTTGGTTTCCTGGTTGCAAATGTCCCGGACAGTAAAGATGAAGTAGTGCGTACCCAGCGGCACATTTTGCACCTGACCATTCACCACGGGTAAATCCAGTTTTGCCCAAATGATGCGTCCAGTTGGAAAACCAGAGATGGTTTCGGGTTGCCAGGAGTAGATTTCCGTGCTTAAAGTGGTGCTTGAACAATCCTTTATCTTGGGGCTGGGTAAAACGAAAGCCGCAAAACAGTTGAAAGGTGCTACGCCATAACGCAGGGTATCGTCGACCACTCCATTGCGGTCCAAATCCAGTTCCGGGCTACTCACAATTGGCGCATCAAAATCGCCCACTTCCACGTATTGGCGTTTTTCGAGCAGGCGGCTGGGGTCACACCAATCGATCAGCTTCCAGTTGCGGATGAGGGCGTAGCGTGCCCCGCATACGGTTACCCGTTGATCGGTATAAGTGGCAGAATAGTTACAGGTATTGGCACTGTTGTCGAGGTATACTTTTTTGCCAAAACCATTGATGAACCAGGGCCGACCCGCAATGGTTGGGCTCAAATTACCCTGGGCATCCGTTGGCAAAGCAGCTTGTTCACAATTGGTTTTGACCAGCGTATCTTTTGGGAAAAAAATCTCAGCAGGACGGCGGAAAAAGAACTGCTGCACACAAGTACTTGCATTGCCAAACTTGTCTTTTACCGTAAAAGTGCGGATGATCCCCTTGGCATAACTGGGGTGGCAGTTCGCAAAATTAAAGATTGCATCGCTAAAGGTAATCGTGGTTCCACCGCAGTTGTCCTCCACCACTGGTCTTCCCATGAAGTTGCGGAAAGTAGGGTCAATGGTTTTGACATTGTTAAAAATGGAGTCGAAATCGGTACAGACCAATCCAGTAGTTTTGTCCGCTGGACAGGAAAGAATCTGTGGCCCGGTGATGTCCTGCAAAACGATGTTCACGTTGCAAGAAATGATGTTGGGGGTGGGTTTGAAACGAATAAAACCAGTGATGGTTTTGCCTACATAACTGGCAGGGACTGGATTAGGCACCAGGGTTCCGTTGTAGTTCAAAATCACTTCGAAATCATCGTAACAATCAAACTTATTGACCATCAGCATGCCCGGAGTAACCAACACTTCGCAAGAGCTGTTCACATTGATGCTCAGGTCGGTGCGGCAAGCAAAGACCGGTTCATTTTTGATAACTACCACCTGTTTGGTCAAGGTACTGGTACAACCTACGTCTTTGGGCTGCAGTTTTCCCGCAGGGTTTCCGGCGTCAAAGGTGTAGCTGACTTGATGGGTACCCGTGCCCAGGGTTTTGGGATTAAAGGTGGTGGCAGTCTGGCCGTTGATTTTGAAGCTACCTGTTCCTTGCACTCCGCTGCCCCCATTTCCAGTCAACGCAATGGCGGGAGTGAACAAACAAATGGGGTTATCCAGGTCAAAAACCTGAGGTTTGGGGTATTTGCAGAGGTTAGAAATGCTCAAGGTGGTAGGGAACAAGGGGCTTTCAGCTTCTAATGTGTACCCTTGGCCATCCAGGTGCACCCCACGCAATACATAAATGCTGGAATCGGGTTTGATCTTTACCTCCCGGAACAGGGTACCTGCTGCATAAATATTCAGGTTGAGTGAATCCCGCAAAGTGGTACTTTTTACCCGCCAGATTTGATTGGGTAGTGCCGGGCCAATTACAATTTCTTCGTCAAAGGCTCCATTGCCCCGACAGGAGCAGGGGTCACCAATTTTAGGCCCTTTGGCATTGCTTATTTTGGGAGTTCCACAAGCAGTCCCGGCAATGATGCCCACTACAACCACGGTATCCGCTGTGTTCCCGGAAGCGTCCCGCAGGGTGGCAATGATGCGCTGAAAACCTATGTCTTTACACGTAAAGTCCACTTTGCTTAAAGAGAAAGTTACAATCTTACAATTGTCGTAACTGCCCGCATCCACCGTTGAGGAATCGATGCGCAGGCTGCCATTTGCCCCCAATTGGACCAATACGGTATCAGCACAAACGGGCACGGGGGGCAACACATCGTTTATGGTAACATTTACGGTACAGGTTTGGCTGCGACCATTGGCATCCTCGATGGTCCAGAGCACTTGAGTAAGCCCTGCCGGAAAGGTTGCACCCAGCAAAGTGGTATCACTGGGAGCAGCGGCAAAATTGTGGTACACCCGACTAATTCCGCAGTTGTCGTTGCGGTTGCTGGGATTGAGGCGGCGGTTGGTTACGGTGTAGCCGCAATCCTGGTCTCCATCAGCGTTGGAATTGATCACCAGGTCGGCAGGGCATTGGAAGCTTGGGCTTAGGGTATCCAAAACCGTGACCGCCGCCAAACAAACACTGCTGTTTCCTTCTTCGTCGTACACCGTAAGCGTAACCGGATTTTCACCGATGTTTTCACAGCTAAAGGTGCTATTGTCCAATGCCAAACTGTCCACAAAACAGTTGTCGGTACTGCCATTGTTGATCATGGCTGGCGTAATTACTGCTTTTCCACTGGCATCCAGGTATACGGTGATGTTTTTGCAACGAGCGTCCGGTTTGACCTGGTCGACTACGGTGATCGTAGTGCTACAGCTATCGGTATTTCCGGCAGCATCAGTCGCATACAATGTCACTTCAAGCTGACCACGATCGGCACAAAAGAAACGATCCCGGCTTAGGCGGTAGGTCAAGCCTGCACAATTGTCGCTACCACCCGCATTGATTAAGGAGGGGACCAATACAGCTTGCCCATCTGAACCCAAAAAAATGGTGGTAGTACGGCATTGTACCACAGGTTTGATGGTATCCCTTACGGTTACGATTGCGGTGCAGGTTTGTTGGTTTCCACTGCGGTCAGTAACCGTCAGCGTGAGCCTTTTTTCACCCAAATCAGCACAGGTAAAACTGGTTTGGGACAAATCCAGACTGGCAATGGTGCCGCAGTTGTCTACACTTTCATTTCTACCGCACTGGGCAAAATGCTGGCCTGGCCTTCCTCATCCAAAAACACCTCGATGTTTTTGCAATTGGCGATAGGGCGAAGGGTATCCAGCACCGTAACCG
>JAAFHQ010000461.1 GCA_013298445.1 Chitinophagales bacterium
ATCTATCCAGGGATTGGAGGTGCCCATGGAGCAGCTAAATTGCTGGGTTCTGGCCTTTATTATGAAATTAAGTCCATTGGGCGTTTGTTCGAACCTCATATACAAAAGAAATATACCTCCTCTTACGGTAGGTCACTTGAGGTCACCTTAGAAAATTTAGGTTGGCCTGTTCAGTTGATCGAAATACAAACCAAAGAAGGGAGCATAAAATGGGAAGCTGAAAGCAATACCTATCTACCAGCACTTTCACTCCTTACGCTGAAAGGTGAATACAAGGAAGACGAAGCTTATACAGCCAAATTGACCTTTTTGGATTCGTTAAATCGCCAACACCACTATTTGCTTAAAGGGTTTAACCATGAGGTACAAGTAGAGCGGGTTAAATAAAAATTGATAAGGAGAGGGCTCACTCCCCCTCCTTATCAAAATACGCCTTCACCACCTTCGCCTTGGCCATACCCAACACCTCTATCAACTCCGAAGCCAGGGCTTCCCGCACTTTTCTTACCGACCCAAAATGCGTCAGCAGCTTTTGCGCCGTCTTTTCCCCAATGCCTGGAATATTGTTCAATTCGGTATCGATGAAATTTTTGGAGCGCTGATCCCGGTGAAACGTAATCGCAAAACGGTGCGCCTCATTGCGGGCCTGTTGGATCAGTTTGAGCGATTCAGATTTTTTGTTGATGTACAAGGGCACTGAATCTCCGGGGAAAAAGATTTCTTCCAGCCTTTTGGCAATGCCTACGATGGTCATTCTCCCCGCCAAACCCAATTCATTGATGCTTTCCATTGCCGCGCTTAGTTGTCCCTTGCCACCGTCGATGAGGACCAATTGGGGCAAAGGCTGGTTTTCGTCCAAAAGTCTACGATAGCGGCGATACACCACTTCTTTCATGGTGTCAAAATCGTTAGGGCCGATCACGGTTTTGACCTTAAAATGGCGGTAATCCTGCTTGGAAGGTTTAGCGTTTTTGAACACCACGCAGGAAGAAACCGGGTTCGTACCCTGAATGTTCGAGTTGTCAAAACACTCGATGTGCATGGGCAAGTCGTTCATTTGCAAGTCGGCCTTCAGGGTGCGCAGGATGCGTTCGGCGGGCGTTTGGCGTTTGGTTTTGCTGGCCTCATCGCGCTTTTTCTGGGCGCGGTAATATTGTACGTTTTTGAGGGAAAGCTCCAGAAGCTTGCGTTTTTCACCAATTTTGGGTACCGTTACCAGCAGGTTTTTATCGGTAACAGGGACCTCAAAGGGCAGTACCAGTTCGGGTGCGAGGCTGTTGAAACGCTCGCGAATTAGCGGGATGGCGTAGGCCAACAAATCGGCTTCTTCCTCTTCCATATTTACGACCAGCTCCTGCATATGGGTATGAATGATCACACCATTGACTACCCGCAGGTAATTGACGTAGGCCTCTTTTTCATCGCTGGCAATTGAAAATACATCCACATCCCGGATGCTGGAACTTACCACCGTGCTTTTCGCCTGATAGTCTTCAAAAGCGGTCAATTTCTCCTTGATGGCCTGGGCTTTTTCAAACTCCATTCGCTCCGCGTATTGGTGCATCAAACCCTTGAAGTGTTGAATCACTGCGCCAAAATTCCCTTTGAGGATGTTTTTGATTTGTTCAATTTTGGCATTGTAGCCAGCCTCATCCTCGTGGCCTTCGCATGGCCCTTGGCAGTTTTTGATGTGGTATTCCAGGCACACCTTGAACTTGCCGGCGGCAATGTTCTCGGGGGCTAAATTGAGTTGGCAGGTACGCAAGGGAAAGAGCTGACGCAACAAATCCCAAATGATCTGTACCCGCCCTTTGGAGGTGTAAGGCCCAAAATAAGTAGAGCCATCCCGAATGACCCGGCGGGTAAAAAATACCCGAGGGAAATGTTCTTTTTTGATACAAATGTAGGTGTAGGACTTGTCGTCCTTGAGCATCACATTGTAGCGGGGCTGGTATTCTTTAATCAGGGAGCTTTCGAGCAGGAGCGCATCGGTTTCGGTTTCGACAATGGTAAATTCGATGCGGCTGGCATTTTTGACCATCAGGCGGGTGCGGAAGAGGCGATCCTTTCGTTCTCCAAAATAACTCGACAGGCGGTTTTTCAGGTTTTTGGCCTTGCCCACGTACAAAATGGTGTCTTCATCGTTGATGAAGCGATAAACCCCGGGATCTTTGGGGACGGTATCGGAGATTTTTTTGAAGTCTTCAGTCGTCATTATTGCAATACAATTTGGCGGGCACTGATTCGATTTTGCGCATCGAGCACTCGTACAACATAGGCACCCCGCGGCAGGTTCCCACAATTGACCTGTAAAGTGTTGGCATCAAATTGTACTCCCCCCATGCGTTGCCCCATCAGGTTGTACAGCTCCAGTTGGGTGATGCGCAGACCATTGCTGACTTGGAGGCGGAAGCTTTGCTGAGCTGGATTGGGGATGATGTTGATTTGATAATCCTCCGTTTTCGGATCATCAATGCCCACTGTAAAGTTACAAGCCTGGATGTTGCTAACAATTTTGCTGCGCACATTCGCCAACTTGTTGTAAACATTGGTTCCGGGGCATTCGGTCGAACAACCGTCGCGGTGGCCACAGACGTGGTTCAGGTCCAGGGTGCTCCGGGCGTGAATGGATTTGGTCAAAGGGTCAATATTCGAGTTGCAACTTTTCCAGGCCAATACCGCGGCCAGGGTGTTCAACATCGCGTCAGTAGGCTCCACGTCCTGAAAGTTGCCGAGCAGGCACACCCCCATGGTACCGGTATTGGTGGCACAAAAATGGGCGCCGATGACGTTGTTGCCACCACCCCGACCTTCATACAATACACCATTTGGATCGATGAGGTAATTGTACGCTACATCGCAATACAAGCGGGTGTTGACGTGAAAATCCCAGATACTCAAGACCACCTGTGCCCAATTGCTGGAAGTATTCACCCCCGCAGAGTGGTGCACGACCAGGTGGGTAACGGCGGCATAACCTGGGGATGGACAAGCGCTTGGTGCTCCCCAGGTATTCCGTGCAACCATTTGAGGCAGGGGGCAGGGGCAGGAGCGCAATTCGGGTAACATCGGCCCGAACTGACCTGGTTTTGCATTCAGCGCAGCAGAACCTGAATTTTGAGGCAAAACTGGATTGAACAAGTTGATCTGGATGCCTGCTGGCAAGGCTTGGCCTGCGGGTTGTAGCACCCGGATTTGAATGCATTTTACCCTGGCATCCAATTGTTTCATTTCGGTAGCCTGCACACTGGATTCTTCTTCCCCGTGCAGATCCACGGGCAATACTTTCCATTCACTCCATTTGCTGCGTTTTTTTTCGCGGTATTCAAAGCTCAGGTTGGTGCCGCCACTGAGCGTTTTCGGCCAGTTGAGCGCCAGGGTGAAGAAGTTTTCTATTGGATCGGCAAATTTGACCTTGAGGGGTTTGAGGGTGGAAATGCTTTGGGCGCTGCGTAGCGACGACTCCGCAGCCACAGTGCTTTGAACCTGTTCGGAGGTAATCGTGATTTTTTTGCGGTTGGGGCTGGTTTCTTGCGCAGTGCTTAAAAATGGCATTGCACAAGCCAGTAGGAGGGAAAGGAGAACTGTTTTTTTCATGGTTAGGCATATTAAAGGGACGAGAAAACTCCAAAGTTAAAACTCCCGCAAGTATTCTTTCAATTTATTCAACTGCCTTTTGTCGCCCAAAACGATAAAGCTGGTATTGGGCAAAAGGGTGGCATCGGCAGAAGGATTGATGTGGTAATACCCGGTGGCATCCCGAAAACCAATGACGTTGGCACCGGTACTTGGCCGGATTTTTAAATCACTCAGGGTAAGGCCCCGACACCTGGCTGGGGCGGTTTCATAAGCCAATTCTTCAAACCCGATGTCCGAACTGTGCTCATTGGTGATGAAGGAGAAAAACTCTACTGCTCCCGGTTTGGACACCAGCGTAGCCATGTAAAAGCCACCAATTTGTTCGGGCATGACCACGTGGTTGGCACCTGCCAGCATCAGTTTTTTTTGCGACTTGGGGTCTTTGGCCCGACTGATGATGTCAAGCTGCGGATTGAGTTGTCGGGCCGTCAGTACGATGAATACGTTGTCGGAATCTTCGGGCAAGGCAGCAATTAAGGAGCGGGCTCTGGTTATTCCCGCTGCAACCAGGGCCTCATCATGCGTAGCATCGTCTTCTACATACAAAATATCCTGCGCGGATCCCTGAATGGCTGCAATCCGCTCCGGGTTGATGTCAATGATCACAAAGGGGATCTTTTGCTGCAAAAAATGCTGGGTAATCTCCTTGCCGTATTTGCCATATCCACAAACAATCACGTGGTTGGACAGTTGTTCAATAGAGTTTTTGACTTGATTCAAATGCATGGTTTTAAAAATTTCTCCTTGAATGACATAGTAAGAAATAACCGATAAAATGTAGGCAAAGACCCCAATATTGAATAGAATGTAGACAGAAACGAAAATTTTTCCGGTATCATCCAGTTTTTTTACCTCGGTGAAGCCAACCGTAGAGATGGTTATAACTGTTTGGTATAGGGCGTCAATGAATTCAAACTGCTCAAGCCACATAAACCCCGTAATCCCAATCAGCAGATCGATGATAAAAATGGCAATGGCGAGGTTGAAATCAAGAATTGTCCCCGGAATTGGATTCAGCCTCCAGGGAATCCATTTTTGATTATTTTCAGCTGCACGATTCAAAAATGCCATGGATTCGTTTGGGTTAATACTCCAGTAATGTAAAAAAATGGCAGAATATTAGTGTCAAAAAGTTCGGGATTATTTTGTAGTCTTGAACAAACTCTAAACATTCATTCACACCTGAGTAATACGACATCAATGAAGCATTTGTTTTACCTGTGTTTTTTTATAGCCTTACTGCCGCTGGTAGCAACGGCTCAGACCCAAACCATGGATTTCGAAAAATACGATCCACCATCATCCCTGGTTGTACCGGAGCACAAAATCACCCGCTCCAAATTCCCGTTCCTGGACGTGCACAGTCACCACTGGAACATGGCTACTCAGGACCTGACTGTTCTGGTTCGTGAGATGGATTCGCTCAACATGGGCATATGTATGAACCTGAGTGGGCGGGGTGGGGCAGCCCTCAAGGCCATCACCGACAACGTCAAAAAGTACAACCTGGAGCACCGGATTGCGGTGTTTACCAACCTGAGTTTTAAAGGCATCGACGAGCCCGATTGGACCAGCAACGCCGTCAAACAAATTGAATTTGACGTTAAAAATGGCGCGAAAGGACTGAAGATTTTTAAAAGTTTGGGCC
>JAAFHQ010000462.1:0-815 GCA_013298445.1 Chitinophagales bacterium
GCGCCGTACACAGGTGCTGCCATTGCTGGCCGAGCGCTCCACCAGGTAACCAATATAGCTGGCATCCAGGCCCTGCTTGGACCAGGACAAAAGCACATCTGCTCCTTTGACCATCATCCGGGGGCTGGGTATGGCGGGCAATACCAGCGGCTGGGCAGTATTGATGCTACCGCTACCCAAGGCCGTACCTGCCGAGTCAGGATGCCCCGGATCGTAGAAGTACAAGGTGTACACATACACCGCATTGGATTGCAAGGCCGTGGTATCCACAAAGGCCAAGCCCGAGGCCATGGCCACCCGGTAGTCGGCATCGGCCGCAAAGAGGCCAAAACCGTAGCGGTTGTCGTTTTCAGCGGTTTCGTTGGTAGCACGGGTGAGTTCGTCCTGCCCCAAGGATACTACCGTAAAGGTATCGGAATAAATGGCTGCTGCGGCTACGCCTGCGGCATCGAGGGTATCGGCCATGGCTTCGAGGGTAGATTCACTCGCTGGCAAAATGCGCGGTGCCAATACTTGCAGCGAGGCATTGCGCTGGCTGGCACTCAAGGCCTGCCCACCCGTACTGAGCGTAAAACGCTGCAGGCGGTAACCATTGCTGAGGCCGATGCGCCAGGTGGCAAAATCGGCGGGAACCCAGCGGAGGTAGTTGGCGCCCTGGTGGGGTACTCCGGTGATGCGGAGGGGGCTGGAGTTTTGGGCACTGCCGAGGGTCGTGATGAGACTTAGGCAGAGGAGAAGAAGTATTTTATTGGTCATGTGGTTGCGTTTTGGATTTTGCAAACATTTATGCCTAGTCATTTAATACCTAATTTCTA
>JAAFHQ010000462.1:825-3195 GCA_013298445.1 Chitinophagales bacterium
ATAGAAGGTAAACCGCAGTTGGTTTTCACTACCGCAGTTGCATTTTTCAGCTATACAAGCGGGACTTTGTCATTTATTTAGCTATATGATCTATAGTCTAACAACTTCAAAACTATGATCAAAACATACGATTTAATGAATACATCAACCATGTCCGTCAAGCTTTTTGTAAAGTAGTCTCGAAATAACATCCCTTCACAAATAGCATAAACAGGAGGATTATCTCCTTCAGTGCTTTTTATAAAAAAGTAAAACCCATAATCACCTTGAGCCATACAAATTTCATCCCCTTCATAAATACCTACTGCTTCTAAATTTTCTTTTAGAAAGAGTTTATATCGAACCATCAATTCATTGGAGTAAGTATTACCTACATTCGAATAAGAATTAAAAATGTAAAAAATATTCCGTCCTCCAATAATTAATAACTCTTTGTATGCTTGAGGTAGTGGATATTGATGGCAAATTTCAACTATTTTTATCTCATCTTCTTGTAGTCCTTCAAGCGAGAAGCCATCCTCGTCCACGAAGTCATTCGCCCACTTTATGAGGTTAGGAAAGTACTTGGAAGTCATCTTGCTCCGGTTGTTTTGGGCAGTGAAAGAATTTTAATCTTAACGCCTTTGTACCTACCTTGGAACGATTTAATAATTTCTGCGCAGGACTTACATGGAAACAACTCTGTAACAAGTTCTATTTCACCTATAAATTCCTCTACTGATTTATTCTTAGCTGATGCTGCTTCATCAATATCCTTGGCAAGTTGTTCAAGAATTTTTACTTCTGAATCATTTGAACGAGTATAACAATCGTCATCACTGCGGTTGCATGGATTGCCGAATTTGTCACAGTTAAATGTTTGACTCATATAACGTGACGGCTGTCCTTCACGCAAACCTGGACAGCCGTCTGGTGTTTTAATCTCTCGCTTGCTACGGTCGTCAGGGTGACCAGATGCTGCTTCATATCGGGTTCTACTACCTAGTGCAGGCTCCATTTTTTTTATATTAACAGAAGCAACATTTTGTCCATCAGCAAACATTTTTCTCTTTAACTCTAAGAGCCTGGATAATTCGGGATTCTGGCGATCAATTTTAATAAGTTCAGTCTTAGGTCCTCGTAATTGTCCAGCCCAAGGGGCCTTCATTTTATCAAAATCCGCATCTCCAAAGGGGACGTGACATGGCTCTAAAGCAAGAATTAAATTTTCACCTATCAATAGATTGGAGCCTCTCCATACCTCTATATTATAAACTGCTTGGTATCTTTTTTCCTCTACGACACGACGTAAAAGTCGAACTTCTCCTTGCATCGTTTTTAGTCGCTCCCCTATACGAATCATCCCAGCTGGAACGAAAGCATGGCGATCCAAGGAATAAAGAGGATGATTATGCGTAACAGAAAGTGGCTTTTTGCTCTCTGAAAAAAATAATTGTTCAACTTGTTGAGTTTGATGACTAAAAAAACCACTTATTGGACGCAAAATAAAATCCCCACTACGTATTTCAGGCAACAAACGAGTATCCAAAGTATTGGGATAAATATCAATGACTTCAGCAACACCCCAGAGGTTTATTTCCTGTTCAGAAAGGAGGCTTCTTTTGCCGATTTGATCCACCCCATGTTCCTCTAGCCAGGTATTAGGACGGCGCAAAAGAGTTTCACTTTTAGCATCCGCTGAATTAACCATTTTAAGTTTCACCCATTTCCATCCTTCAGGAGTAATCTCTTCAGTATCCTGTTCTCCATTAATGACTGCAAGATTGTTGGGTGAGTAAGTCCAAACCAATGGCTCATTCGGCATATGTTCCGTGCATGCTTCAATATTGCAAGTATGTTGGATTACTTTTCTACCAAATTTGCCTAAAGCAAAAGCAGTAGGATCTGTATCTGCAGTAAACGTTGCCAAGCCATCTAAGCCTGAATTTGATAAAAGTTTTGATGGGAATTCCTCTATCGGAATGTACCCTATAGAAGTAAGCACTGGTGTCCCAGCTCCGAAGCAAAGCCCCCCAAGAATATCTGCGCATTGTTTCTTCCCATCCCGATTGGTTATCTTTGAGCCAAAAAGAGAGGTTAATTTTCCTGAATTTTTTAAAGTTTCAGATACTGCTTTTAACGCTAATGCTGCAGCTCCTGAAAATGCTGCTTTTAACAAATCTATCGCCTTTGCGCCCAATTGCTTGCCTATTGAATAACCCAAACTTTTCAAGTTTCCAGAGATAATATCATCAATGAATTCGCTTAGCCAGGCTTTTAACTCGCCAATCATGCCATTAAAATACTTTACTAAGACGTCCAAAGAAAAATTGGCAATCCCATTAACGAGGCCAGAGATGTTTTCCAAATAAGGGTTTAAGGTTGCAAAAG
>JAAFHQ010000462.1:3205-5287 GCA_013298445.1 Chitinophagales bacterium
TACTTTTTAGCGAGATTCTGAGCTTTTTCATTTCTTACGGCTTTTAAGGCAGCATTACTGGTTACTAAGGCAGCCAATTTATAATATGCTACTCCAACTAATAGTCTGAAATTCTGATCAGCAATAGGGTTTGTTCCATTGAATGAAGGAAGCACCCAGCCCAGTTCTTTCGCTGTTTTAAGCATGGATTTATACCCGTTTAACTCCTCGAGTGCTGCATCAATAATACCACAACCGACACCTATATAAATATTTAGAGGGTCAGTCGCTGGACGAGGTTTTAGCCATTTGTTAAAAGCATATCCACCTTTTTCTTCGTCATCTCTCAACTCAGGGTTATTACGAATTCTGTTAGGGTCATTTTGCAGCGCAATAACCTCTTCTTCTTGTTGTTGAATTTTGTCCCATACCGCCTGCGCTTGTTCAATCGTTAATCCTGCTGTACCGTTTATAGAATAAGAACAGTCTTTGGCCAGGTGTATCCAAAAAATAATTTTTCCCTGGTCTTGTTGAAAAATACTTTCTGCAGTTGCCCACGTA
The DNA here is from genome assembly GCA_013298445.1 of Chitinophagales bacterium. Classification (GTDB taxonomy): domain Bacteria; phylum Bacteroidota; class Bacteroidia; order Chitinophagales; family Saprospiraceae; genus Haliscomenobacter. The sequence goes on from JAAFHQ010000462.1 coordinate 3,746, forward strand.
GCCTTACCATAATTTTCGTCATTGGTTACGATAAAAATGGGTTGAAGATTAAGTCCACTGGCCATTTCTGGTAGTTTCCTTACAGCTTCTGTTGATGCAATCCCAGACAAAAAAGAAGCCAATGTGTAATTCGAGGTCCCGTCTTGTGATTTGTATAATGCACCAGCAAAATCATGAACATTGCCCACTGGGCCATTATACTGATAAGTTGATTGAGGATCAGTAAACACTTCATCACAACTACCCTTAAAATTCAAAAACCCCTTTTCTTCTAATACACTGATTAAATTTGAAGTTGAAGTAAGTGGTTTGCCATTTTTTAAATTATTTATGGCCTCAACCATTTTTTCAATGCCTTTAGCTTGTGCATCTAAAGCTCCAAATGAGTTCTTATTGGCTTCGTAAGCATTGTTAATACCAGCTTCGCAAATACCCTCGAGCGCACTCCTCAAACCTGTAAAGTCGGCGTCACTCATTACAGGCTGACTGGGCTTAGGCATTTTTAATTTAACTTTATACCGGACCTCTGCTCCTTCTATAAACTGCCGCGCAATCAACAAGTAACTAGTATTACTTTCCTCTACTAAGGTCACAATATTGTTGAACGCTTGATCAAACTCAAGCTCGCCTTTCATGTATTGAGAAAGGGCATACATGCCGTAATCGACCACTTTAAGATCCGATATATTGAAAGTAGTTTGTACAGCAGTTTTTAAATTCTCCGCTTGTTTGTCAATTGCTGCAAAGGAAGTAGTAGGCACCCCAGTATAATTATGGTGCTCGATTGCAGAACTTGCAACATATTCAATTTCCTTTTTTTCAAATGCCTGCTTGGGATTCAAAACAGGTAATACTGCTCCCATTAGTATTAGGAATGGCAAAAACAAGAGGGAATAAACGGATGTATGTTTATGCGTATTCATTGTGTTTTTTTTGAAAGCCTTAGGAATGTTAAGCATCATTTAAAATCGGCATTTAATTAGATTGCAAGCCTAGTGTCCTTGCCGTTGTCTCCCCAATCCCAGGTACACTATACAAGAATCGTACAGTATACGTCCCCGCAGGAGGAGCTACCCAACTTGCCCCAGAAATTTGTAACAATAAAGGATCAACCGGGCAACCGGGACAAGGAATAGCATTATCGTCACAAGTGCCAGCTTGGGCTTGGAAGCACTCTTCTTGATCTGCTGAAAGTTGTGCCAGGGCATGATCCTTCATCTCCACAAAGTCTGCATGAGCAGTGCTAAAAACATTGTAATCCAGGCTCGTACCAGAAGAAAAGAAAGCCAGCTTTTCAAGCGCTGCCTCAGGACGGTGGGTAATCTGAATGTTTTTGCCGTACAGCCATTCGTTGTAATAGCGCTTGACATTGTTTTCATACCAGCTATTCCCAGCCAAAGCCGCTTCTACCTGAATAAATTGTCCTAACTCCAATGCATCAAAAGGCTCTACCCCAGTTCCCGCATTCAACTTAATATTCAACCCATCGCTACTTTGCCCCGCATTTTGGCGGAAGGCTTCCACTTTTTCCCAGAACTTATT
>JAAFHQ010000463.1 GCA_013298445.1 Chitinophagales bacterium
AGACCAAAGGTATATGTCTACGACATGGGCCAAAACATGGTTGGTATCCCCAAAATTTTGATCAAAAATGGCCGCAAAGGCCAGGTGATCAACCTGCGTTTTGCCGAGATTGCCTACCCTGCATTACCCGATTATAAAGGCAACGAAGGTATGATCATGTTGGAAAACATCCGCGCTGCTTTGACCCAGGACCGCTACATCCTCAAAGGTGGAGACGAAGTGATTCAACCCCGTTTCACCTTCCACGGCTACCAATACCTGGAAATTACGGGAATCGACGTGGCTATCCCAATCGAGAATGTAAAGGGTCTCGTATTGAGTTCGGTACACAAATTGGCTTCTCTTTACGAAACCAACAACCCCTTGGTCAACAAACTTTGGCAAAACATCACCTGGTCTTTGCGCAGCAACTTCTTGTCCATCCCCACCGATTGCCCGCAGCGCAACGAGCGGATGGGTTGGAGCGGCGATATTTCCGTATTTTCCAAAGCAGCCACCTATCTGGCAGATGCGCCGATGTTTCTGAGGAGGCACATGCTGGCCATGCGGGATATCCAATTTGAAAATGGGCGTTTTACGGATGTTGCGCCCGTCGGCGGTGGCTTCGGCGGCACCCTATGGGGCAGTGCGGGCATCACGGTGGCATGGGAAACCTACCGCCAATATGGCGACATACAATTGTTGCAGGAGCACTACCCGGCGATGAAGCGATACGTGGATTTTTTGGAAACAAAAATTGATCCCCAAACTGGCATCCTCAACGAAGGCCCCTTGGGCGACTGGTTGAGCCCCGAAGGCAACAAAAATGACAACACCCTCTTCTGGATGTCTTATTATGCCTACGACCTGGACATTTTGAGCCAAATGGCCCAAGCCCTTGGCAAAACTGCGGATGTAGCCGAATTAACCCAACGCAGTGCAAACATCAAGGCCAAAACCAACACCATTTACCTCAATGAGGCGGGTAAAACCATAAAATCAGGTGTAAAAACCGGCTTCATTGGCGCCCCCAACGAAAGCGACAATCGGACTGAGTCTGAAAAAGGTAAACTCATGGACTCCCAAGCCTCCTACGCCATTCCACTGGATTTGGACATCTTCAATGCGACCAATAAGGCAAAGGCACTGGAGGGCTTACGATCCACCATTACCCGGACAAATGTAGACGACGGTGGGGTAAAGCGGCCAGAATATTCCCTGATGACGGGTTTCATCGGTACCGCATCAATAAGCGAAGCACTTTCGGAAAATGGCGCCGACGATTTGGCCTATAAATTGTTAATCAACAAGCAGTATCCTTCCTGGCTCTATTCGGTTGTCAATGGCTCTTCTTCCATCTGGGAACGACTCAACAGCTACACTGTCGAAAATGGATTCGGCGGCAACAACAGCATGAACTCCTTCAACCACTATTCCTTCGGAGCAGTGGCCGCTTGGATGTACAATTTTTCCCTGGGCATTCAAAGAGATCCCACTGTGCCGGCTTTCAAATCCTTCATCCTCCAACCTACTCCCGACCCGAACGGGGAAATCACTTCCGCCCGCGGCCATTATGATTCGATGTACGGACAGATCAGAAGTTCCTGGAGACAAGAAAAAGGAAAGCTGATTTATGTCTGCACGGTGCCGGCCAACAGTTCAGCTACCTTGTATTTGCCTGCAAAAAACATCAATCAAATCACTGAATCCGGGAAACCCATCAGCCAATGGGCCGGGGTTGTTGTTTCTGGGGCTAAGGTGAAGATTCCTTTGGGTTCAGGGACATATGTGTTTGTGGTACAGTAAGTTTTCATCACCTAAATCAGCAGCAAGCATGAAAAAAATATTTATCCTCCTCTCCTTGTGCACACTAACCAATGTGAACTTGAATGCCCAAAAAGTCATTCAACTCTACGAAGGCAAGCCCAAGGGCTCTGAAAACTGGACCTGGAGTGAGCAAACCAGCAGCAAAAACATGTTCAACTCGGAGGTTGTGTACAACGTGGCGCAACCGACCATTACCGCCTACCTCCCCCAACCCCAAAACGCCAATGGCACCGCCATCATCGTTGCACCCGGCGGTGCCTTCCACACCCTGAGCATCAATAGTGAAGGTGTTGACGTAGCCAAGTGGCTCAACAGCAAAGGTGTGGCCGCATTTGTGCTGAAATACCGGGTTGCCCGCAGTTTTACCGATGATCCAGTCCGGGAATTGATGGGCAAAATGGGGGATTTTAAAAAGTTGGATGAGGAAAATGCTCCGATTATCCCCTTGGCTACCGCCGATGGTCAGGCTGCCGTAAAATACGTCCGGGAACACGCCAAAGAAATGAACATCAACCCGGAACGCATCGGGTTCATGGGTTTTTCGGCGGGGGGTACATTGACCATGTCGGTGGTGTATACCGCTACTGATGAAAGCCGTCCCAACTTCGTTGCCCCCATTTATGCCTACGAAAATGCGATTCTGGGCTCTGAAGTCCCCAAAGCCAAAACACCAATTTTTATAGCCGTAGCAGGTGACGACCAATTGGGCTTTATGCCACACAGCATTAACATTTACAAAAAATGGTTCGATGCCAAACAACCCGCTGAGTTGCACATCTATGAAAAAGGCGGGCACGGTTTTGGGATGCGCAAACAAGGTCTTCCTACCGATACCTGGTACGAACGATTTGGGGATTGGCTAAAGTTGCAGGGTTTGCTGCCGTGACCAAATTCATTTTTCATCCAAACATCCATACAAATCGCTAGTTGGACTAATCTTTTTTTACGTTCAATCGAAAAAAACTTAACTTTACAAGCATTGAATTATTCTAGTTTGGACTGGCCATTTTGGTCTTAGCTTTCACCCGTTTGGTATGAAAAATAAAATTGTAGCTGCATTTTTGGCCTTGTTTGCAGGCATGTTTGGCGTCCACCGCTTCTATTTGCAACGTTGGTGGCAAGGCGTGATGTACATGGCGCTCGCTTTCATTACCATCATGATCACTGCTGATGGTGAAGGGCCCGCTTTCCTTATCCCGATGGTTTTGGGTTTTGTTGACGCACTCTTGTTCTTCGTGATGCCCAGAGAGGATTTTGACGAAAAATACAACAAAAAACGCATGCAACAGACTCAACAGGAAATCTACTACGATGAAGCAGAAAGTGAGACTGATCCTGCCGCTTTGATGGAAAAACCGCTGCGGAGTAGCAAAGTACCACCTGCTTCCAAGGCAGGTAAAAAAGAAATCAAAAAAGAAGACTTCTTTAAACGCAGTGGGATCGAGCAATTCCGCCGAATGGATTTTGAGGGAGCAATCGACTCTTTTTTGAAAGCACTGGAAGACAACATTACTTCTCCCAGCGTACATTTCAACCTGGCTTGCTGTTATTCTATGATTGAAAACACCGAAAAAGCCTTGCAGAATCTGGAAAAAGCCATTGAAAATGGGTTCAGCGATATCTCCAAGATACAATCACATAAGGCATTGGCCTACCTGCGCAAACAGCCTGAATTCGAATCTTTTGTAGCCAACGGATACCGCATCATCAAACAATTGCCTGAGCCACAACCAAATCTGTTGGACACGCAAAGCAACGCGGCGCCTAAAGATGTATTGGATGAAGTGCTGCACTTGGGTGACTTGCGGGAGAAGGGTTTGATTACGGAGGAGGAGTTTGTGGCGCAGAAACGGAAACTATTGAGCTAGTTGAGGAGTTGAGAGGTTGAGGAGTTGAGGCTACCGCGAACGATTTTGACAAAATCCTTGTCTAAGTCATTTGCGGTAGCCTCAACTTCTCAACCTCTAATCTCCTCAACTTTTTTATTACTGCTGCACCAATTTCACCTCCATCACTGGCTCGTGCTCACCAGCAATACCCTCAGCCTGAAAACGTTTACGCACTGCTTCCTTTGCATAAGCCTGGGCATCCAGGTATAAATCAGGCACTACACTATACCGAAAACCCAACGTAGTAGCCGTTGGCGACAAGTCCACGACTGGAGCGGTAATCGGCAATTCTGCCAAATAGCCCGGCGACTGTTTGGCTACCTCTTCAAAAATTCTGCGCACTTTGGCCATGTCTTCAGTGGGATCAATCGGAACCAGGGTTTCCAAAACGCGGGTGCCCGCAGAACTCAGGTTTTCAATCGCTCCGCTGGTGATGGCTGAATTGGGCACGATGATGGTCCGATTGTCGGGGGTCATCAATATCGTGGTGAATATTTGAATTTCTTTGACCACTCCATTGAAGCCTTGAGCAGTGATCAAATCACCTACCCGGTAAGGCCGAAACAACAAAATCAATACTCCGGAGGCGAAATTGCTCAAGCTACCCTGCAAAGCCAGACCTACCGCCAATCCCGCAGCTCCCAAGACCGCGACAAAAGAAGTAGTTTGAATGCCCACAATTCCGGCGGCACTAAAAACCACCATAACTTTGAGTAAAACGCTCACCAGACTAAGCAAAAAAGGGCGTAAGCTTTGGTCAACTTTGGTCTTCTCCATCCGGCGGCCCATGATCGCTACAATCCAGTTGCAAATCCAAAGTCCGATCAGCAAAACGATAAGGGCACCGGCTAATTTTGGGGCAAAATTCATGGTGAATTCCATAAATTTGCTCGCCTTTTCCGTAACTTGTGTTGGTTCCATTTTTAAATTTTGATTTTTTGAGCATGTTTTAGCTTTGGCTAAAATAAGGCGGATATTCCAAGCCTGAAAATTTACACATTAAAAAACCTTTAATTTTGCAAAAACCTTTTCCCGGCAAAGACGTAGCGCTCCAAAAAATGCAACGCTACTGTGCTTTTCAAGAGCGTTGCCACAGTGAAGTGCGTCAAAAGCTCATCGAAATTTCCGTATATGGCGATATCCTGGAAGAAATCATCGCCGAGCTAATTGCCGACAATTACCTTAATGAAGAACGCTTCGCCCGCGCTTATGCCCGGGGCAAGTTCCGCACCAAATCCTGGGGGCGCAACCGCATAAAGCAGGAACTCCAGATGCGCCGGGTCTCTGACTATTGTATTCGCAAAGGTTTGGAAGAAATTGAAGAGGAGGACTACCTCGCCACCCTTGAAAAAGTCATCGCCAAAAAACTGGAAGAACTGCGCGGAGAGGATCATTTTACTGCCCAACAGAAAACGGCCCAATACGCGATGCGGAAAGGGTACGAGTCGGAATTGATTTGGCGCACTATAAAAGCATGAACCTACACGAAGACCTATACCAACTACTGGAAGCCGCCGTCGACCAATACAATCACCCCGATTTTATTGAATCCGACCCCATTTCCATCCCACATCAAT
>JAAFHQ010000465.1 GCA_013298445.1 Chitinophagales bacterium
TAAAAAAGAACCAAAGCGACACGATGTAAACACAAAGAAAAAAGAGAGGACACAAAGTGCACAAAGCGAAGCGTTGTCAACGTCTAACTTTGTGTCCTTCGTGTCCTCTCTTTTTTCCTTTGTGCTAATTAAAATGCCGCTTTGGAATACTCTGGGTACCCTGCCACCTCAATACAACGGATTCCCCAACGAATCCACCCGCAACGAAGCCGGCGTAGGCAAAGTCATCATGGAAATCGCCTTGGCCATCCCCGGTTCTGGATTCGCGGAGTTATTGGTTATTTTTACCCAGGACATGTAACCCCCATCTTCCGACATCCCCTGGATTTGCCACTCCACATCCCGATTGTCATCAATAGCGGAGTCCAGGTAAACATTTTGCTGGATTCGGCCCATGTAGGGATTTTTTTCTTCGTGTACGAAGTAAGTCCCTTCGTCCAGGGTTTTGCCCCATTGACCAGAGATGTAAGTACCATCAGAATGGAACTGGAACCAAACCCCTTTGTTGGCCCGTTGGCGGATGTAACTCTCCTGGCCAGTAGGCACCAGATAATGTTCAAAAACCCAATAATTCATTTGGAGTCTTTGGATCACAGGATGATTAGGCGGTGCTACAGGCGCAGCAGCGATGCCCTTTTTTTCCAAACCAGTTACTGCGCTCACATCTGCGGAGCTGGAATTGTTCTTTTCAGGTTTGCAGCCGGTTACCGCCATCAGTGCGGTAAATCCTATCAGCAGTACACTTTTGATCATGAAGGATTATTTTTGTCGTAGAAAAATATTTTTAGTCTGTGCCTAAGGCAGTGATGATTTTGCGAAACCGTACACTGTCAAAGTCTGGAATCACCAAATCAGATTCGTCTTGTAAATCATCGGCCTTACCTACACCCACTACAAAAAAATCGGCTTTTCCTGCTGCCTCTGCTCCATCTTTGGTGTGTTCAAACACGATGGTTTCTTCGGGAGACATGCCTAATTCTTTGGCTGCTCTGAGGTACACCTCTGACGAAATTGAAGAAAACCCAGTACCTTCTATTTCAATGATGGAATAAAAAAGGTGGGTAATCTTTAATCGGTTGAGCACTTTGGTTGTATTGGGATAGGTGGAAACGATGCCTAAACTGAGGCCTTTGTTTTTGAGTTCTTTGATAAAAACAAAAACGTCGTCTTCAATGTCATCGGGAGTAATGCCGGCAATGTGTGCAGCAATCTCCGCGTCAATGGCTTCCATGATGTCGGAACGTTGAGCCGCATCAATTATTTTGCCACTGCGCTGGATTAACGCCTCCAGGGCTATTTTTCGGGCCTCACCGTAGGTGACTTCATTTTCAGCCGAATGTTCTACGGAATCTACGCCCCAGCGCAGTGCCAAATCGTCCAAAGCCTCATAAAAGATACGTTGCGTATCTACGATGACCCCTTCGAGGTTAAAAATACAGGCTTTGATCATAAATAATCAGGTGCTTTGGTGATGCTGCAAAAGTAAAGCTTATTTGATCATCATTAACTAAGGAGGAATCTTTTTTCGAGTCCATTAAACTTTTATTAACTTGTGTCGTCTAATCCAGCACGGTCATTTTCCACCTCACAACCAAACTCTTAACCTATGGATAGAAGAGCAACGCTTTCTACTCTATTGGGCCGCTCCCATGCTGCGAAAGCAACTCCCCCCCTTGAAACGCCAAAACCACCAGTGTTGGGACTTACTCCTTATGCCGGTACTTTTGGATTTGAACAGGCCGCTCACCTTTTGCGCCGCACTACTTTTGGGCCAAAATATGCCCAAATTAAAGATGCGGCAAGCAAGGGCTTGAATGCCACCTTGAATGAATTGTTTAAGGATAATCCACTTCCGAATCCTCCACTGAATTACGATTATACCACTGATCCCAATGTGCCAGTGGGTTCCACCTGGATTGATGCTCCCTATGTGAGGGATACCACAAATGGCGGCATTCTGCACCAGGGATACCGCAATACCTCGCTGCGCACCTGGACCTATGAAACCATCCTGAACGAGGCCACTTCAATTCGAGAGCAATTGACTTTGTTTTGGCACAACCATTTCGGGATTGGCGATAACCAGGACCCTAAATTTTGGTACCGCCACATCACACTTTTGCGCACCTACGCCTGGGGCAATTTTAAGGAATTGATCAAAAAAATCAATATCGATCCCCTGATGTTGCGCTTTTTAAACAGCAACCAAAATACCGTAACCGCGCCCAATGAAAACTACGCCCGGGAAGTACTGGAATTATTTACCATAGGCAAAGGGCCTTTAGTCGGCCCTGGCGATTATTCTAATTATACTGAACAAGACATCCGCGAGTTCGCCCGCGCACTCACGGGCTGGCGCGATCAGGGCTACAACGTGACGGATGCCACCACCAAAGTAGGATCCTTCTTCCGCATTTCTTCCCATGATGCCAAGACCAAAAAACTGTCGCCCCGCTTTGACGAAACCGTGATCAACAACGGTTTTGACAAGGAACACGAAACCGTGGTGGACATCATTTTTTCCAAAAAAGAAGTAGCGCGGTTCATTTGCAGAAAATTGTACCGCTGGTTCGTGTATTACGAGGTCAGTGCTGAAGTAGAGCAAAATGTGATCGAGCCAATGGCGGATATTCTGGTGCAAAACAACTACGAAATCAAGCCAGCTCTAATGGCACTGCTGAAAAGTGAACACTTTTTTGACGTGTTGAACATGGGGCCAATGATCAAAAATCCCCTCGTTTTTAGTCTTAACTTGCTCAAACAAATAGGCTGGAATGCCATGGAAGCTTCGGATTTGGCTACCCGGCACAAGGCTTTGGCTGCTTTAATCAGAGAAGTAGCCAACCAGCAAATGGTCTACTTTGATCCACCGGATGTAGCAGGTTGGAAGCCCTATTACCAGGAGCCGGCTTTTTACCGCATTTGGATCAATGCCTCAACTTTGCAGGCTCGGATGCGCCTGACCGACCGCATGGCTACCAACAATTATACCGTTGGGTCGCGCACTGGCTTGAATGTGTTGAATTTTGCCAACACCATGTCTAACCCCTACGATCCATATTTACTGGTAGAAGACATGGTCAGTGTACTACTGCCACAGTCTTTGACGGACCCACAAATGACCGATTTGATGAATGCTTTTCTGGCGGGAACACCGGACTACGAATGGAATACCATTTGGACGAACTACACCAAAAATCCTGGCAACGCAACCGCGCGCTCAAGTGCGGAAACCAAGTTGCGGAATTTGGTGAAAGCCATTTTGAGTTTGCCTGAATTTTTCCTTAGCTAGAACAAACCTTCAAAACCATGAAAAGAAGAAATTTCATCAAAACGGCGGGGGTAGCTGCTACGGTTCCGATGGTGTTAAACGGGATGAAAATTTCCGCTGCACCGATGAGTCCACTTTTTAGTGGCATCGACCCTTATTCGGATAAAGTGTTGGTCATCATTCGTTTGAGTGGAGGATACGATGGGTTAAACGTAGTGCTGCCACTGGATCAATACAGCAATTTGTCAAAATTGCGCACAAACATCCTGATTCCTGATACCAAGGCACTAAAAATATCCACTGAAACGGGCCTGCATCCGGCAATGACCGGCTTTCAGCAACTGTTTCAGGACGGCAAATTGGGTGTGGTGCACAGCGTAGGTTATCCCAACCAAAACCGCTCCCATTTTCGCTCTACTGACATCTGGCAATCGGCTTCAAGTGCCAATGAATATGTGAATACTGGCTGGGTAGGCCGTTACTTTCAGGATGATCACCCAACTTACCCGGAGGGATATCCAAATGGGCAATTCCCAGATCCTTTTGCCATTACTCTGGGCAGCACGGTATCGGAAACTTGCCAGGGTACTGTTGGCAACTTTAGTTTAACCCTGACCGATCCCTTCAATTTTGGCAAATTGACTGAAGGCAAAGAAACCCTGTTTCCCGAAACACCCTATGGCCAGGAGTTGTCCTTTTTGCGCACTTCAATTTCGCAGACCAACCAGTATGCGGATGTAATTGGAGTGGCTTCGAAAAAAGGAAAAAACCAGGCCACTTACCCAACCTCCAATTTGGCTACTCAACTGAAAAACGTAGCCCTTTTGCTTTCTGGCGGGATCAAGACCAGGGTTTTTGTCGCCAATCTCGGGGGATTTGATACCCATGCTAACCAGGTAGATGCGAGCGATACCACGCGGGGAACCCAACGCGAGTTGCTACTGATTTTATCCGAAGCGATCAAAGCTTTCCAGGAAGATTTACGCCTGATGAAATTGGAAGAAAGGGTGTTAGGTTTGACTTTTTCCGAGTTCGGCCGCCAAATCAAGTCTAACTTTAGCATGGGCACCGACCACGGTACTGCTGCTCCACTTTTTGTATTTGGCTCATGTGTAGGCAAACAGATCGTGGGCAAAAACCCAGAAATTCCTGTTACTGTGCCCGATCAAACCGGGGTGCCGATGCAAATCGACTTCCGCGATGTCTATGGCTCAATTTTGCAGGATTGGTTCGGCGTCAGCCAAGCTGAAATCAAGGACTACCTGTTTGCCAACTACACCCGTTTGCCCATTGTCAAAAACTGTGCTGTGGCAACGGACACGGATGACATAACTTTCGAAGCGACTTCCGTCAAGGCTTATCCGAACCCATTCCGGGAGATGTCCCGCATCAGCTTCCGCCTGAATGGCTCTGCCTGGACCCGCATCAGCGTGTTTGACAATATTGGCAGCGAATTGAGAGTGCTGATGAATCAACAACTGGGCGCAGGCGATCATCAAGTAGATTTTCTTGGTGAACAATGGCCCGCTGGTATTTATTTTTGCCGCATCCAGGTCGGCCGTGAGGTGCAGACGGTGAGGATGGTGAAAATATAAGGGGGGATAAACAAACAAGTGTTCATTTTGCCCCACTACTAAAGTTATTCGAATGCGATTTTTTTGTTGGTTTTTATTCTTGATTCCTGTCTTTGCTTACGGGCAAAGGCAGGAATTTTTTCATCCTCAAATGGGGACTTTGTTTCAGGTCATTTTGTATGCCAAGGATTCTGTGCAAGGCAAGGCAATTTCTCAAGAGCTATTCAACCGCATCGACACCCTCAATGCCATCTTTAGTGATTATGTTGAAAACAGCGAGATCAATCGGCTCTCGACTTCGGCGGGGACTGGGCAAAAAGTAAGAGTCAGTCCCGAGATGTGGCGTTTGATTGCCTTCTCGCAAAAAATTGCGCGGAAGAGCGATGGCAGCTTTGATCTCAGCATTGGCCCTTTGAGTAAAC
>JAAFHQ010000464.1:0-952 GCA_013298445.1 Chitinophagales bacterium
AAAATTCAGTGGCTCAAAAATCTCATTCAGGTACTCTACACTATACTCCTCTACATCGAGTTCAGGAGTAGGTAAGGCTTGTGATGTCGACATGCTATTGGTTGTGTTGAGGAGTTGAGGGGTTGAGGAGTTGAGATGTTGAGGCTACCGCGAGCGACTTGGACAAGGGCTTTGTCAAAATTTCTCGCGGTAGCCTCAACTCCTCAACTCCTCAACTCCTCAACTATCCTATTTTTTTCAAAAATTCAATACAATCTCCCGTACAGTTGCCCCCACATTCACAACCTGCCATGCCCGTTAGCAAGGTAGAGGTGATTTGATTGAGCATCCGCACTTTATGCGCGAAATCGCCACCGAGGCGATCCCGGATTTCGTTGAGTTTGGGCAGCAGGTCTTCCACTTCTTCCGGCAACGCTGCCTCCAAAACCTGGCGGAAACGTTTTGCAAAAGTGGGCGACTGCCCATTTGTTGAAATACCAATTTTCAAAGGTCCACGGGTCACGATTGATCCGAGGTAAAAATCACAGAGATCAGGTGTATCCGCCACATTGATCAACTTGCCTGCTGTTTTGGCAGCTTGTTGTACCTCACGGTTCAGTTCCGGAATATTCGTTGCGGCAATGATCAGGTCATGTCCCTGAATGTCCTCGATCTGAAAAGCTTTGTGCTGAATGTGTACAAAGTGGGTTCCGATCTGGCTCAGCAATTTTTCAATTTCCGGGTTTACCCAAGTGGCTACCATTGTAACCTGGGCTTTGGGGCTGCTTTTGAGGATGAACGAGAGTTTTTCGTAACCTACTTCCCCGGCGCCTACAATGAGGGTCCGCAGGGTGTGCAGTTTCAAAAAAACCGGATACAACTCGTTTTGCTCCATCTTAGACGCTAATGTGCTCATTGGTAACTTTCCCCTTTTTTGGCAAAGCTACATAAGTTGGCTCGGCTTGTTTGTATT
>JAAFHQ010000464.1:962-5267 GCA_013298445.1 Chitinophagales bacterium
AGCGGAGTCGAAGCGAGGGTGCAAAGCTACTACATCTCCGATAACTATAATACCTGGGGAGCTGGCATCTGCCGTGGCTACGCGTTCAGCCAGATTGTGTACACGACCCAAGACAACTTTTTCCTCGGGGGTTGATCCATTTTGAACCACCATTGCTGGGGTATCTCTTTTACCTAGAGCCGCATAGATGTTCATGATGTCTCCCAATTTGCGCATGCCCATCAGGATAACCGCAGTAGCGCTGGATTGAGCCGCCAGTTCCACATCTTTGGAGATGCTGCCTGAGCGGGTTGTACCCGTTACTACCCAGAAGCTTTCGTTGATGCCCCGACAAGTTACCGGAACACCTTGCAGACCGGGAACCGCGATGCAAGAAGAAAGCCCGGGAACGATGTCCACTTTGATGCCAAACATGGCTGCATGCGCCATTTCCTCATAACCGCGGCCAAAAACGAAGGGGTCGCCTCCTTTCAGGCGCACCACATGGCCATGATTAATGGCGTATTCTACCAACATCCAATTGATGTCTTCCTGTGGGTGGGTGTGCTTGGAGGCTCGTTTGCCAACATCCACCAGAATGGCCCCGGGGCGCACCATGTCAAGCACTTCTTCGCTGACCAGAGCGTCGTACAGAACAACGTCGGCTTGCTGGAGTGCTTTCCAGGCTTTGATCGTGAGCAGTTCTGGATCACCAGGACCTGCACCAACGAGGGTTATTTTAGGTATGATTGGAGTATTCATGTTTCGTCTAGCTGTCTGGCCCACGACTAAAGTCATGGGTTGCAGGGGTTAAACGGCTAAAGCCGTGGGTTAAGCACGGTAGTAATCGCCAACTACCTTTTTATCAATGCCATTGCTTGCTTCCAATTGAGTTTCACGCTGCGCGATGACGGAGTGAACGAAGGCATCCGCTTGAGCGACATAATCACTTGCGAAGTTTTCTTCTGGCTCGTATTGGTTGATTTGCAAAACCGTTGCCGTGAAATCATTGAGCAGGGTGTAATCTCCCGTGGCTACGTAGTGGGTTTGAAAGTCGTCGATAACGCCTTTTTGGGTGTTGCACTTCACGTCTTTGCTCAACAACATCCCTTTCGCGGCCACCACGAAGGCAGCATAGCTGGAATAAATGGCATCTGACCACAGGCCTTGTTCCAAGGATTCTTTAGCTGCTGCAATTTTGTCAATGGCGTCTTTGAGGATTACCCCAACCATGTCCAACATGACCCCAGCGCACTCACCTACCCCAATTTCCTGCTTGTACAGGCGATCCTGACCCCAGTCAAAATATTCTTCCTGGGTCATGGTTTTGAGGTCGGCCAATGGTTTCAACAGTGCATAAAAGTACTTGTCGCCCTGGCGCAGGAAATAATCATTGTAGTATTCTCCTTCGCCGCCATTTTTTTCAAAGTCATCCAACACGTATCTCACCACATCGGGGATACGTTTGGTGGGTACCTTGACAATTTTGTCGGCGATGAAGCCACGCCCGTCGGGGGCAACTCCACCGCCTAAAACGACCTGCATAGCTGGAATAACCAAATCTCCGTGTTTGAATGAACTACCGTGGAAACCCAAATTTGCAGCCATGTGCTGGCCGCAGGCGTTCATACAACCACTTATTTTAATCTTGAAAAACTTCTCGTCGATCAATTCAGGGTACTCTTCCCGGATCAATTCTTCCAAAATTCTGGACAATCCGGTACTATTGGTTACCCCGAGTGCACAAGTATCAGTGCCTGGGCATGCCGTAATGTCGGCAGTAGAATCGGCACCTGGCAGAGCCAATCCCAATTGGTGCAATTTGTTGAACAAAAGGGGCAATGCCTCAGGGCGTACAAATTTCAGCAAAATGCCTTGGTTGATGGTAAAGCGGATGTCATCAGCGGCGTATTCTTTGATCACCGCAGCCAAGGCACGCGCCTTGTCCGAAGGTAAGTCACCCAATACGACACGAACATACACACCGTAGTAGCCTTTTTGCTTTTGTTCAAAAGTGTTGGTACGCTTCCATTCCTGGTACCAGTGTTCGTCTACGGGAACTACCTCAGCCGGAATAATGCCTTGTCCAATTGGTGCTTCTTCGGGCACCAGATTGCGATCTATAGCGACCGTTTTATTTTTCAGGGCTTTCCATTCCTGTTTGACCAGTTCCATCCAGGCTTCAAAGCCCAGTTTTTGGATAAGGAACTTCATCCTGGCCTTCATCCGCTTTTCCCGTTCGCCGTAGCGGTCAAATATCCGTATGCCGGCTTCCATGAAAGGAATGATTTGGTCTTCGGCCAAAAACTCGTAGGCAACCAATCCCGTGATAGCCTGCGCACCTAAACCACCACCAACCAGCACTTTAAAACCACGTTGTTCCTGGCCATCCACCACTTGTACTTTGGGGATAAAGCCATAATCGTGGAAGTAAGTGAAAGCAGAATCTTCTTCGCTGGAAGAAAAGGCAATCTTGATTTTGCGGCCCATTTCCTGGCAGATTGGGTTGCGCAAAAAGTATTGGAAAGATGCTTCGGCATAAGGCGAAACGTCAAATGGTTCTTTGGGGTCGATCCCAGCAGTAGGGGAAGCGGTGAAGTTCCGAACGGTGTTGCCACAAGCTTCGCGGGCAGTGAGGTTCATCTGTGCCAACTCCGTCCAAACTTTGGGCGAATTTGCCAGTTTCACATAGTGCAACTGGATGTTTTGGCGGGTTGTAATGTGCAGATTTCCGGTTGCATAACGATCCGATACATCTGCTATGCGCACCAACTGATCAGAATTGATGCGGCCATAGGGCAATTTGAGGCGAAACATTTGTACCCCTTCCTGGCGCTGGCCATACACACCACGGGTCAGGCGATACAAGCGGAAACGCTCAGTATCTTCCTTGCCACGCTGAAAATCATGGATGCGGCGCTCCAATTCCTGGATGTCTTTTTGATCTGCTGCACTTACGGTAGAAAAGTCGTGTTCGTAATTGCTCATGGTTTTTGTGTATGGCCCATAACCTGAGTTATGGTATGTTTTGGATTAAAAAAAGCCCTGTCGGGTACAATCCGGCAGGGCTTTTTATGCTAAAGGACAATATATGTACACATCAAGCTATACCCCTGCCAGTCGGCTACAACAGCACGCACAACAGCAACCCATCATTGGGTTATTCAGTGTGGACAGTGGCTTGGATATTGCGAGCATATTTTTGTGTTTTGGACTAGTTGCATCGCAATTTGTTTGACTATCGTGTCTTTGCTTGCACTAGCGTGATTTCACAGTGCAAGTATAGGGGCATTTTTTTTCTCGTGCAATTATTTTAAGAGAATTTTATCATTTTTTTGATGTCAAAATACTTGAACATATATTCATATGTCCCTTTAATCGTGCATTTTGAATATTGAGGGCACTAAAAAGCGCCCTCAATATAACTTATTTGATTACAAAATCACTTTAATCGTTTAACTACCGCAAGTGGCTGGATGAATTTGCCAGTCAGCGTGGAATTACGCGTATTGATCCCGGTTTCAGTCAGGATTTTATGGGCTTGCTCTGTGGTAAGGTCGGGATTGATACTTTTCATCAAGCCCAGCAACCCCGCTACATACGGTGTGGCCATTGAAGTTCCATTATAGGTTTCATAGCGGTTGTTGGGAATGGTAGAATAAATGCCTACCCCAGGAGCGGCAACTCCATATGGAATATCCTGCACAAAATTGGAGAATTCCGCACGGTTAAGTTCGTTATCGACGGCCGAAACACCGATAACACCTTTAGAGTTGACTGGGCTAAACTGCGCGGCGTTGCGGTTGGAGTTTCCGGCAGCAACTACCACAATGGCACCTTTATTATTGGCATATTTGACCGCTTTGTCGTAGGCTCTTTGGCGGCTTTGATTGCTCGGCCCGCCCAGCGACAAGGAAATTACATCAGCATTGGCATCTGCTGCTTTGATGATGCCATCAATGATGATTTCCTGGCTCCCAAATCCTTGATCACTCAAAACTTTAACACTAGTAATGGTGGTGAAGCGATTGTCGCGGGAATAGGAGGCCACCCCTACCCCATTGTTGGATACCGCTCCGGCGATGCCAGCGCAGTGGGTACCGTGCCCTTTGAAGTCGCGGTTGGATGCTGGGTCAATGGATTTAAAATTGGCTTTAAGGTCTTCATGATTACCGTCTACTCCTGTATCCAGAATGGCAATCAGCGCTTTGCGCACGGGTTGTACCTTATTTTGATCCAAATAATTGTACAATTGGTCCATTTGCATGCGGTCGAAGCCCCAGAGGTTAGCAACACCGGGGTCGTTGATCCCAAATTTGGAAGGCA
>JAAFHQ010000466.1 GCA_013298445.1 Chitinophagales bacterium
TTGATCAGGTTATCAATAGAAACTACCTCAAAACCATTGTCGATCAAATCAACCAGGGTATGACTGCCGATGTAGCCGCAGCCACCTGTAACGAGAATCTTGCTCATTTGTATTAGTTTTGCGGCTCGAAAATACCCATTCAATGCAGAACAAACAACTCATTGCTGAAATTACCCAAATTGCCCGTCGTGCTGGGGCCGCTATTCTGGATATTTACGCCAACGAAGCCGATTTTCAGGTTGAACATAAGGCTGACACTTCTCCCCTGACCATTGCTGATCGTACCGCCAATGCCATTATCTGCACCGCACTGGAAGCGCTACCGGTACAATACCCGATCATTTCGGAAGAAAATAAATTACAGCCCTACTCCGAGCGCCAACATTTCACCAAAGCCTGGCTGGTAGATCCCCTAGATGGCACCAAGGAGTTTGTCAAACGCAATGGAGATTTTACGGTCAACATCGCCTTTATCAACAACGGCGTCATTGAATTGGGCGTAGTGTACGTTCCGGTTTATGATGAGATGTATTACGCACTGAAAGGTGAAGGAGCGTTTTTTGAAAAAGATGGCAAAGTTGAGCAATTGCAAGCATTGTCTTTTGGGTTAAAAGATGTCGGGTTAAAAGTAGTTTGTTCGCGTTCACACATGAATCCTGAAACCGAAGCATTCATCAATGCATTGGATCAGCCCGAGTTGGTTTCACGAGGTAGTTCGCTCAAGTTTTTGATGATTGCCCAAGGGCAGGCACACGTTTACCCACGCATGGGGCCAACCATGGAATGGGATACTGGTGCCGCACAAATTGTTCTGGAAGAAGCAGGAGGGCAAGTCATTGACCAAAATACCAATGCACCTTTAAAGTACAACAAAGAGGATTTACGCAACCCATTTTTTGTAGCGTATGGCCATTTCGCGGGATGACAATTGACTATCTTTGACTAAAGCAAGTTGTTATGGAGAACCTGGCGATTTTTTCTGCTTATTTAAAACAAGTCCCATTTCTAACCGAGGCGGATTGCCAATTTTTTACCCGCTTTTTGGGTGAACAGGCTTACCAGAAAGCAAAGTTGTTTTTAGAGCCAGGTAGAATCTGCCATCACATTGGTTTTGTTTGCAAAGGGGTATTCAGGGTTTATTACCTGGCGGACGGCAAGGAAGTCAATACCCGATTTATCACGGAGAACGATTTTGTGGTGGACTATGATAGTTTTTCCAATCAAAAACCGAGCAAGTACTACATTGAGGCATTGGAGCCCGCGGAACTCATTGTTTTTACATTGCCTACCTTGATAAGTGCCTATGACCATTCCCACAACTGGGAAAGATTTGGAAGGTTGATTGCGGAAAGAGCCTATCGGGAGACGATCACCCGGGTTGAATCTTTTTTATTCATGGAGGCAGAAGAGCGGTATTTACAGCTGATCACCGAACACCCCAGCTATTTGGAAAGAATCCCACTCTATCATTTGGCTTCCTATTTGGGCATTGAGCGGGAAAGTTTAAGCCGCATCCGAAAAAAAATCGCTCACTCCGAACGATTGTAACATAGGTCAATTGGATTGTTTTTGATCGGGCTGAAATTTGTGCTATTCATTCATCAAAACGATCCAAACAATGAAAAAGCTTAAATTTCACCTGGCACTTGCTTCTCTAATCTTCTTTTGTGCTTGTTCAAGCCCTGAAAAAGCCATTGTTCCCATCAACCCTGATCCACAAATTGAAGACACCTACACCATCATCTGGAATGGCATCAGCAATGCTTACCGCTTTACTGATGGCAACTGGAAACGTGACGAGACTTATGACTATGTTTTTAACGTCACTCAAAAGCGCTACAAGCAACATTGGAAATCCATCAAGAACTTACATCGGCTTCATCCTGCTTATGACGGCAAGGCTGGAGCGCGTTCTCAAACCATGTACTTCGAAATCAACTATGCCCTTGCGGGATCAAAATTAGCCGTCAATCTTTTTTCATCCCTGGGAAAAGGTAAAGGATTTAGTGACCGAGAGTTCAGAAAACAAACCCTTGATTTTGAAGTAGAAGGAATGAGTTCATTTGCACCTTACGACCACATTAGGATTGATCAAACCTACAAATACGAGGAAGGTTTGCTGGAAGAAACGGTGTTTTTGTACAAGCTAAAAGACGGGAAGGAAATACCTTTTATGAAAAATGAAGAGAAAGCTTATTTCTACGTAAAAGGCAAATTGGAACAAGCACCTACCATTCTTTAATCTACACTCCGCATTCACTTGCACCAAGCTCCTAGTGAGGTTGGTGCAGGTGAATTAGATGTTTTTGAGCAATAGTAACGCTTCATCCTCCTTTTGGGTCATTTTAGCTTTATCCGCGGGATCCTTATCTCCATATCCGCAAAGGTGTAAAACCCCGTGGATGATCACCCGGTGGAGCTCCTGCTCGAATGAAACGCCAAACTGATGGGCATTTTCGTGAATGCGATCGATGCTGATGAACACATCCCCCTCAATAACGGGTGGATCGTGATACGGGAAAGTAATGATATCGGTAAGTGTATCGTGCTGAAGGTACTCTTGATTGAGTTTCAGCAGATAGGTGTCATCACAAAAAATATAGTTGACAAAATTGAGCTCGGCCTTTTCGTGCGCTATGACCTTTTCAATCCATCGGCGCAACAGGGCGGGATTGGCGGGTTCGAAATCAATTTCTTCTGCAAAAAAAGAAATTGGGTCACTTGGGCCTTCTTCTTCTTCTAAATCATCGTAGAGTTCAAAATCATCCATAAAAGTTTGGTGAAAAATTAGCGATTGTTGCCACAATTGAGGCGAAACTGCATTTCTACAGTGCGGCCATTGTCGCAATAACGGATGCCATCCGAAAATTGCTGCATCATGAATACTCCACGGCCACCGCATTTGCAGCGGTTTTCCGGTTGAGTAGGATCGGGTAAACTACGGTAATCAAAACCACGACCTTCGTCCGATACCCTTACCGCAATACAATCTGCCGACTTGTGCATTTGGATTTGCACATGTTTGGAGGCATCTTGTTTGTTGCCGTGAATAATCGCGTTATTCACCGCTTCAGTAAGGCTGATCAGAATGTTTCCGTAAATGTCTGGGTTGATTTTGTACTTGTTTACCATCTTGTCCAAGAAGGACTCAATTCTAGCGACGCTGCGCGGATCGGAAGGTAATTTCAGCATAACTTCGATTAAGGCTTGTGTTTTGAAAAAAGTAACCCTGGGGTAAACTGATTTGAAACACGCTCTAGAGTGACCAAAAGCGAACGAAAATTAGGGGAATATTACGTAAGATGCAACTGACATTTACTAAAGCGCACACACAGAAAACTCATTGACAAGGAATAAAACTTTTTGTGTGCTCCCTTTTCCTCGAAATCACTTGCAATCAGTTCTTTATACGCATGGATTTATTAAAAGTCACGCAACTGACAATTAAAAAACAAAAAAATAATTGTCCAAAGCACAATTTTTTTTCTAAAACTTTGGACATCCAGATAAAATTATCAGGTTTGCTTACATACTTTCGAAACCCCGCTCCAGGTCTTTGATCAGGTACTCAGCATCTTCCAGGCCAACGTATAAGCGTAAAACCCGATGTGCAGGATTGTCCGGGTTGAATTCTTCATCCAACAAACTGGCACAACCCGGCAGGATTAAACTTTCGTGTCCACCCCAGCTGACCGCCATCATGATGTGGTGTAAACCTTCACAAAAACGCACAATCTCTTGCCGCGTATCGGCGTAGAGGTAAAAACTCAAAAGACCACAGGCGCCACTCATTTGTTCACGTGCCAATTCGTATTGTGGGAAAGTCACATCGAAAGGGAACAGCACTTTTTCGACCTGGGGATGGTGTTTCAGGAAATCTACAATTTTGGGCGTCGTGGCCGAAACCCGCTCCAGCCGGGCCGAAAGGGTACGTAGGCCCCGGATCAGCAACCAGGCGTTAAAAGGCTGAATGCCGCTCCCGATGTTGAGGTATTCACTGTCAAAGATTTTTTTGATCATGGCGCTGCTTCCACTGAGCACACCGGCTACGGTGTCGCTGTGCCCGCCAATGTACTTGGTCGCACTTTGCAGCGCCAAATCAATGCCCATTTCGATGGGGCGCTGGTACAAGGGCGTACAATAGCTGTTGTCACAAATAGTGATGATGCCATGATCGCGGGCCAAATCGGCGACAGCCCGCAAATCTTGCAGGGCATAACTCCAACTATTGGGGCTTTCCAGGTAAATGATCCGGGTATTGGGGCGAATGGCGTCGGCAAAGTTTTCCAACAGCGTACCATCTACATAAGTGGTATCTACATTGAAGCGGGGCAAGATGTTGAATATTGGCCAGCACCGCCGCAAAAATGGCCGCAGCACCACTGTTGAATACCAGGGCATCTTCGGCCCGGTCCAGCGCGGCCAGTTTTTCCCGCAAAATGTCCACCGTGGGGTTGATGCCCCGACTGTACAAATAACCACTCGATTCGTCGGCGAACAAATCCCGCAACTCATCCACCTTCCGCACCTGAAAATTGCTGGTTTGGATGATGGGCGGGGCGATGGCGTTGAAGTAGTCTGCGCGGTTTTCGCCTAGTTCGTTGAGAATAAATGAAAGTTCCATAAGAATGGGTGTGGGTGTGGGTGTGATGGTGTGGGTGTGACGCGCACGCCTGAGATCACCACTCAATCCACTATGTTATGCAAAAGTAAAACTCATCATCATCGGAGGCAACTAATAATAGGTGTGGGTGTGCCTTCCTCTCCCCAACCCACTCCGCCAACCCACGGATTTATCCGTGGGAGGCCACCCCAAAAACGAGCCCATGACTTTAGTCGTGGGTGGCTTGATAATTGGGAAATTTATCCATGAGAACGCCGCCGCAATACCCCAAAATACAACACCCCCAGCCCCACCAACAACCCAACTCCAATCCCCGCCGCCCCCGGTTTCTGGATCACCACCGCCACCGCCACCATCGCGTAACTCAGCACAAAAAACGCCGCCAAATAAGGCGTATACTTTGCCAAAGCCCCGGTCACCCGCTCATCGCCTTCACCTCGGTGCCGCAAAATAAACAAAGTCGCAGCAGAAGTACACATGCCGATGCTGTCCAAAAACATGGTAAAGCTCAGTATTTGGTCGATTTGTTTGCCAATGAGGGTAATGATGATGGTCAGGATGGCATAAGCCGTAAGCCCAGGCACCAATGCGCCCGTACGAGGATGCCGACGACTAAAAATTTTGGGCAAAACCCCATCT
>JAAFHQ010000468.1 GCA_013298445.1 Chitinophagales bacterium
GCGGGCAAAATTGAAAGTCAGCCGCAGCGCCCAGATGCTCACCAACACGGCCATGATGACCATACGTTGGTTCCAGTCGCTTTGCTGGGCAAAAAACCAGGCGTAGGCCATGGGTACGATGCTCCAGATTTTGTCGACCTGGCTGTAATTTTTGGTCAATTCACTGACTACAAAGCAGGTCAATGCCACGCCTAACATGAGGTAAAATGAGCTTTGTAGGGCGGCCCATTGTGCCTCGTTCAACGGCGAATCGTACTTGAAAGCAATGATGGGTAAGGCGATCAGCGTGAGGATCAGGAGAATGATGGTGCGCAACATAAATAATCGAGTCAATTAGGACTAAAAACTTGGTTTAATTGATGTTCACCCATTAAGCAGGGTTCTATAAATAACAAAAGGCATCAAGCTTATGTGCTCAATGCCTTCTGTACTGGTTTTGTAGGTTACTAAGCGTACTTAGCTTCCAGGCCTAATTTTTTCACCAAGAGGTAGTAAAAAATGGCGCGGTACTTGTTCCGGTTAGCTGTACCCATTTGTTCACAAACCTCTTTCAAGGCTGCATCCAGGGCGGGACCATCGGCAAGTCCCATTTTTCCGATCAGGAAGTTGTTTTTTACGCGATCCAACTCGGTCTTGTCAGAGCAAGAAACTCTAGAGGAATCATCGTTGTAGATTGATGGACCTAATGATTTTGTAACGGCTGTCAATAGGGTTTCGTCTACGCCGCTTACGTCGCGAGTACCGCCCAGTTCTTCCTTGTACTTTACAAGCAAGTCATCAAATTGGCTCATGGAAAAAAGTTTTGGGTTTTGAATGAGGCAGTAAAATAGAGATTTTCCGGTAATAGCACTAATTTTTTCTCGATTTGTTCCTTTCTTTGTTGCAACTAGAAAACTAGAACAAACACAAAAATTCATTGCAATGAAAATCCTTTTACTTTTTGCCTTCCTGTTGCTTGGTTTTATTGGGGGTTATGCGCAGGCTTCTTCCAAAAAGATCAAAGCCGGGGTAGTACATACTGTATTCTTCTGGCTCAAAAACAAGGGCAATGCCCAAGACCTGGAAGCGCTCTACAAAGGGGTTCAAACCTTAACTACGATCAAGGAAATTCAGACTGCCTACATTGGTACTCCAGCCGATACGAAAGAACGTCCGGTAATCGATGGTTCTTACGACCTGTCCATCACATGGGTATTCAAAAATTCAGCGGATCAGGACGCTTACCAAATCCACCCCACTCACTTGAAATTTGTGGAAGAAAACAGCCATTTGTGGGAGCGGGTGATTGTGTATGACGCGAAGGGGAAGAAATAGTCATTAGACATCATGTCCTTTTAATGCTCAAAAAAGAAGAGCGCCTTGTAGACTAGCTATAAGGCGCTCTTTTTATAAAACCCCATTGGCAAATGCCAATGTTAGTATCTCTTATGGCTTAATTACCTTGCCTTGCTTGGCCGCTTTTTGCATAGGATTGGGTTGCGGATCAGCTTTGTGTTGTTTGTAAATCTGGAATCGGGTCGGCATTTCCTTGACGGGCCAATTGTTGCTTTTTTCATCAATATCGGCCGTTTCTTTGAATGGGTCAAGCACAATGCCAGTCACTTCTTTGTCTTTCATAAACACTTTGGAAAATTTGTCCTCGTTTTTGCGCCAGATTTCCACTGGAATCCGCTCAACTTCCTTCGTGCCATCTTTGAAAGTCCATTCGATGATAATCGGCATTACGAGCCCACCTTTGTTGCTAAAGTACAATTCGTAATAGTTTTTATCACCGAAGAGTTCTTTTTTCTCCTTGTCACTCAAGGTTTCGGCGTACAGCGTTTGTTTGAAGGTTTGCACCGAATCTTCTGTTTCCCAAGGCTTATACGTATCGTAAAAATCGCGGAGATTTGGGTCTTGCTCTACCGCAAATCCGACGCCCGCTTCGCGGTTGCGTTCCTGCGTTAGCGTGCGTTCTGGTTTGCTGCTTTTACGTGGGAAGCTGCGCTCTTGCGGTTTTGGGTTGTTTTCTAAATCGGCCTTGAACCATTTAACACTGTCCAACGCAATATCCACTGGTTCAATGCCATAGAACCAGCCGCGCCAGAACCAATCCAGATCCACGCCGCTGGCGTCTTCCATGGTACGGAAAAAGTCGGCGGGTGTCGGGTGCTTGAACATCCAACGACGGGCGTATTCTTTGAAGGCGTAGTCAAACAACTCACGACCCATGATCGTTTCGCGCAGCATATTCAAACCAGCAGCTGGTTTGGAATAGGCATTCGGACCAAAATTGACAATGTTTTCACTATTGGTCATAATGGGCTCCAACTGATTCTTCGGTAGGCGCATGTAGCTGGTGATGCCTTGGAATCCTGGACGGCGGTTGTTGTCAAATTCCTGCATGGCAACCTCATCCATAAAACTGTTGATGCCTTCGTCCATCCAGGTCCACTGGCGTTCGTCGCTGTTGACGATCATCGGAAAATAATTGTGCCCCACTTCGTGAATGATTACACCAATCGCTCCGTACTTCACCCCTTCGCTATACGTGCCGTCTTCTTCAGCGCGACCATAGTTGAAGCAAATCATTGGGTACTCCATGCCATTCGAGGCTTCTACCGAAATAGCGACCGGATATGGATAAGGGAAGGTGTATTTGGAATACGTTTTGAGGGTGTGCGCCACTACCCTAGTCGAGTATTTGCTGTAAACCGGATAGGCTTCCTTCCCATAGTAGCTCATGCACATTACGCGCTTGCCTTCCTCGGTGATGTGTGGCATGGCGTCCCAGACGAACTTGCGGCTGGAGGTCCAGGCAAAGTCACGCACATTGTCGGCTTTGTAAATCCAGGTTTTGGTGCCGTTTGGTTTGGATTTTTCGTTTTTCTTGGCTTCATCCAAGGTCACGATTTCCAAAGGTTCTTTGACACTTTTTGCCTGTTCCCAACGCTTCAGTTGAGCTGGTGTCAAAACGGTAGAATAGTTGAGGCACTCGCCTGTAGAACCTACGATATGATCCTCGGGTACCGTCATTTTCACAAGAAAATTGCCAAAGGTAAGCGCGAATTCCCCTCTTCCGGTGAATTGCTTATTTTGCCAACCTTCAAAATCACTAAACACACACAATCTTGGATACCATTGAGTTATTGTAAACAAATGGTTCCCATCTTTACTGAAGTATTCATAACCACCACGGCCCCGAAAAGTCATGCGATCGGTAATGTAATAATGCCAATCCACTTGAAAATTGAAGGTTTCGCCTGGTTTGAGCGGCTGTAGCAATTCCACCCGCATCATCGTCTGGTTGATGCTGAATTTTAAAGGTTTGCCTACGGCATCAGTAACTTTATGAATTTTGTGCCCATATTTGCTGATGTCCTCTTTATCATAGTTCTTCAGCGCACTTTCGCTCATAATGGGTGTCATGTGGCTGGGATTGGCTTTTTGAATGCCTGCCGATTCGGAGGAGTGCTCATTCTCATCCAATTGTAACCATAAGTAACGCAAAGTATTTGGCGACTGATTGTAATAGGTGATCATCTCACTACCATCCAGTCGCAGGTTTTTTTCGTCGAGTGTGCACTGGATGTCATAATCTACGCGCTGTTGCCAGTATTCTGGTCCAGGTGCACCGTCCATCCCGCGGACGTTATTGCCTGGAGCTAAAACCGTACCCAGTTGCTCGAATTTGTTGCCATGATTTGAGCCAGTTTGGCTAAAAACGGTGGAAAGAGAACAATTGGCTAGAAACAAGATCAAAAAAAGCTTAAGTAAGTTAGGACTCAAAATTTTCATAGTCGTTTGATTTGAAAATAAATTGATGAATCTAGACAACGATAAGGTGCCATTAGACGAATTTACGACGAAATATTTAAGGGTAATTCCTATCCAGTACTATTTTCTGACAAATAACAGATAACAAATGATAGATAGCGGCGATCAGCAGTCAGCGATCAGCTATCAGCCAGATGCAAGGCCGGCTGACTGCTGATAGCTGACTGCTGATCGCTCTACTACCGCCCTGACGGCTTCGGTATCGCCTTACTTCCATCCACCACCGTTTCAATACTCGAAACGGCGGACACCGCAAAGAAGCCCAATACCTGCTTTTTGTTGTTTGGATCCAATGGTCGGATGTTGGTAGGGATATTGGTAGGCACAGTGGCAAAAATGCCGCCGTTGGTGGACTCCGAGCGCACCAATTGCAGAAAGAAAAAAGCTTCGGGTGGAATAGAATACAGTTCTACTTTCACCTTGTCGTTGGCATTGTATAAGTCGGGGCTAGCACCTGCGCGAATGGGCAGAATAAACAACAAGCCATCGGCTGAACCACCAGGGCTAAAACTGCCATCGTAAACAGGCAGAATCTGACTGGGTTTGTCAAACAAAGTATCGTTGCGATAGGCCCGTACCCAGTAACAATCTCCTTGGCCAATTGGGTCTTTGGCATAAAAATCTACCTGATAACCTTCCTGGCGCAAGTCACCTGGATCCACCGGGAATTTTTGTTTGAAGTAGTTCAGGGAGTCGATGGGAGGCACCCGATTGACTTTGCTGATTGAGAAATACTCCTCTGCGCCGTATTTGACGTACAAAGCGTATTGTTTGCCCACCTGTAGGATTTTATCGCCCGCCATTTTGGGTTGCCAAACGTAGTTGCCGTCATTTTTCAGATCGACAAAAGGATAAGGGATGCTGTCTTCTGAAAACAGAATGACGGTAGCGCCTTTGGCGGGTACGATTCCACCCTTGTCAAAATAAGGTTGAGTAAGGCTCAGTTTGATGGTTTGGGCTTTGGACTCATCGGTCACCCAGGCATCAATCACCAATTGGGTTTCGCCTGCTTCGGTTTCGAGGTCAATGACGTCCTGGCAAGCGGTACCTACCAAAAGCAGTAGGAAAAAATAAAACCACTGTATGTTTTTCATGGATGCTCAGTTTTGATTAAAATTTAAAATTGTAGGTCACCGCCGGAATGATGGACCCGAACACGGAATAACGCACCGCCTCGGTTTGGCTCGGATTGTCTTCATTTTGGCGGACGTACACCGAAAACGCATTGCGGCGGTTGTACACGTTGTACACGGAAAAGACCCATTCTCCCTCTCCCTTGCCAAAGAGTTTTTTCTTCTGCTTCAGGGTTGCAGCCAAATCAACCCGGTGATAATCGGGGATGCGGTAGCCATTGCGTTGCGCATAATAATTGTGGGGCAGCGCATAACCTTGCCAAATGAATTTGCTGGTAGGGAAGGTTGCCGGTGTCCCGGTACCA
>JAAFHQ010000467.1 GCA_013298445.1 Chitinophagales bacterium
ATTTGCAGAATTTTGCGAAGCGATAGCTTGTTTGTTGTAATGACCAGCCATATACCTATGACCGAAAACAAAGACATCTGGATCAAAACAGGATACGAAATTTTTGCCTTATCCGGCGAAAATGGTTTGAAAATCGAAGTACTTGCTAAAAAAGTAGGCATTAGCAAGTCTTCCTTTTACCACCACTTTGCAGACCTGGAAATCTTTGTGGAGTTTCTTTTGAAATTTCATTTGCACCAGTCCGAGGTGATGGCTGCTAAAGAGAAAAATGCCAAAAACATTGACCCTGAATTGATCAACATTTTAGTCGAGCACAAGCTGGACCTATTGTTTAACCGGCAGTTGCGGATCAACCAACAGCAACAACACTACAAAGAAACGCTGGACAAATCCAATCATATTATCGGGAACGAATTTGTAAAACTTTGGGCAAAAGACTTGAACCTCAACCTGTACCAAAGCCAGCTGGAAAGTTTATTTGAATTGGCTTTGGAGAATTTCTACCTGCAAATCAACGCAGAAAATCTCAATCCTGCCTGGCTATCCGCTTATTTCAACAACCTGAAACGGATTGCCCGAAATTTCGCTTAACACATTGTACGGTAGCGTCTAAAATCCACGGGTAGTGGCCATTACTTTTGCTCAAAATCACCATTAAATGAGCAATCCAATGACCCAACAATCGCACAAGTCGTATTTGAAAATCACTGCTTTTGTGATTGGTTCTTTTGGCCCCATCTTCTTTTTGGGTACCATGTTGGCCACTTCGGAGCCAGCCAGGTGGACCCTTGACTTTTTAAGTTTTCCAGTTGATGGCGTGCAAAATTATGACGCAGCAACCACTCGGTTTCTTTCCGCACTTACGGGTGGTTTCCTACTCGGCTGGGGGGTATGCGTTTGGTGTTTGCAAAAATGGGTGTACGACCTCGCCCCCGAAGGCGTGAGAAAAGCGGTACTAAGTGGGCTTTTGGCCTGGTTTGTTTTCGATAGCTCTGGGTCAATCGCTTCAGGCAATGCTTCCAATGCTGTTTTTAACGTGATTGTGCTTTTGCTTGCGGTAGGCCCGCTATGGAGACCAGCCAAAGCTCATCATTCCTGATGAATTGTAAGCACGCTGAGTTGGATTTTTAAGGTGGATACATTCACGACCACTGCTGCACAATCATAAAATACAAGGGCATACCAATGGTAATATTGAATGGAAAAGTAACGCCCAAAGCCATGGGGATGTATAACCCGGGATCTGCTTTGGGTGCAGCCAATTGCATCGCAGCAGGAACGGCTATGTACGAAGCGCTTGCCGCCAAAATGGCAAAGATAAAACGGTTGCCCAGATCATGGGTAACCCATTGGCTCAGGTAAGCCACTACGCTACCATTTATCGCTGGGATAATGATGGCAAAAAGGGTGACAAACCATCCATATCTCCAAAATGTAGCAAAGCGCTTAGCCGTTACCATCCCCATCTCCAATAGAAACAGCGCCAGAAAACCTTTAAAAATATCGGTCGTGAATGGTTTGATGCCTTCGGCCTGTTTGGTATCGGCAATGAGGCCAATGATCAAACTTCCCAGGATCATCAATACACTCCCATTGGTAAAGGAATGTTTGAGCAATTTGCCTACACTTATCTTTTCTGAGGCTTCGCTTGTTTTATCAAATTGCATCATCAAAATTACCCCCACAATGATGGCCGGCGCCTCCATGAGTGCCATCACCGCTACCATGTGCCCTCCTGAAGTGAGTTTCTCCATCTCTAAAAAAGAGACTGCTGCTACAAAAGTCACCGCACTTACGGAGCCATAGGAGGCGGCAACTGCACCAGCGTCGCTGATACTCAGTTTCTTTTTCAGAATAAAAAAAGTATAAAGTGGAATGACCGCAGCTAAAGCCAACCCAAATAAGAGGGAGTAAACAATCTCTGCATTAAATCCACTATGGGCTAACTCCTGTCCACCCTTGAAACCAATGGAAAACAGGAGGTACAGGGAGATAAATCGACTCGATGATACGGGGATTTCCAGGTCGCTTTTTAGGCAGGTCGCAATAATACCCAGTACAAAAAAAAGCAAAGTTGGATTGGTCAGATTACTCAGTAAAATTTGAAATTCCATGAAAAGGCGTGTTTACAGATTGTCAGGGTTGCAAATAGAGGCGTTTCTGAGTAGGGTTCGGTAGCGGTGATCCCATTACTTATTATCAATCATCCCGGTTTTGTGCATAAAGCCCAGAATATAAAGCCCAATAAGCAGCGCAAGGGCTTTTAGAAATGTGGCGACAATGGGATCTCCTATGCTGAGGGCGAGTAGGATGCTGACAGTGGATAGTAGCATGCCACTTAAAGAAATCAGTTGGTTGAACATCTAGCGTTGTTTAAAGAAATTTCGCGGCGCAAAAATGGTAGCCTTATTTCATTTGTTTTTATTTATGTTTTAAATGTAATTCATAAGTATTTTTTATGAATCAACCTCCCCTTTTTCCTTAAAATTAGAATGTCCTGTTCTCAAGACTAATTGAGAACAGGACACTTCTTTTGACTACGGCTTGAATTTATCTTACTGTTTGCTAAATTTCAACATCTCGCCAGCCTGTCCCTCTGCAAACACCCGCAGATAATACATTCCAGCTGGAAGGGTGCGAATATCCAATTCAGCTTGAGTACTGCCTGCATCCAGATTTTGGCGCTGGGTGATTTTGCCGTTCAGATCCAATACCTCAAGAGTGATTTTGCCCGCACCCAATTTATCGCCCAATTGAACATTGAGTAAATCCTGGGTTGGATTCGGGAAGATCGCCGAGCTTTCCAAAGTCCCTACCGCATTGCTGCCACAGCGTTTTACGGTAAAGGCTGCTCCGGGTACATCCAACCCGGCACAGATGCTTCCTCCGCCTTGTACCAATAGGCCATTCACATCAAATCCGGTGGTTTGACCGGGTTTAACGATGCTCAAATCCAGGGTAGCCGGATTGTACACCAAGGTATGGATGCGGTATTTGCCTTCGCGGTTTACAAAAAACTCTGGATTGTTGGTATTCACCGCCCGAATGATCAGGCTATCTCCTTCGGTCAATACCCACAAGGAACGGTAACCGCTAGGGCCACTAGGCTGATGCAGAATGCTCGCTTTCAGTCGCACTGAACGGATGCCACTCAGACAAGTATTTGGCTGCGGTACAATGCGACCGATGTTCACCTGACAAGGGCAATTTTTTACATTGAAGCTCGCCCCGGCTACATCCAGCGCTGCACAAATGGCACCTCCACCTTGAATGAGTAAACCATTGACATCTACCCCAGTGGTCTGACCAAACTTGACAATGCCCAAATCCAGGGTTGATGAGTTGTACACCAGCGTATGAATGGTGAATCGTCCTGTATCACGCACCGTAAAGAGTGGTAGGTTGTTCGCCTGCTGGATCACGAGATTGTTGCCCGAAGTCAGTACGTACAACAAGCGGTAACCCGTTGGGACAGTAGGCAATTTGCTGATACTGGCAGCAAGTACAGCCTGGCCACCTTGCAGGCAAGCCGAACTGCCGAGGGCACGCAAAGTACCCGCCTCGGCTTTGCAGCAAACAGCAGTGGAAACCTCAAATTTCGCACCAGCTACATCAAGGGAAGCACAAATTTTGCCACCACCTTGACGCAACAGTGAATTGACATCAAACCCAGTAGTGACTCCAGGTTTTACAATACCTAAGT
Source organism: Chitinophagales bacterium (assembly GCA_013298445.1). Lineage (GTDB taxonomy): Bacteria > Bacteroidota > Bacteroidia > Chitinophagales > Saprospiraceae > Haliscomenobacter. The sequence goes on from JAAFHQ010000467.1 coordinate 3,704, forward strand.
CCAAGGTGGCCGGATTGTATACCAGCGTGTGAATGGTGTACTTGCCAGCTGCATTTACCGTAAAATTAGGGTTAGCTCCTGCATTGATGATCACCAAGCTATCACTCCGGGTAAGGACATAGGCCACTTGATAACCCGCAGGTACAACGGGGCGAGACCCTTGTACAGCTCTTAAGTTGGCCGAACCAGATTGCAAACAACCATCGGTCAATGGGCGTAAGGTTCCGGCATTGGCAGTGCAAGGGCAAACCTCTACGTTAAATTTAGCTCCAGCGACATCCAATGCGGCACAAATGCTGCCCCCACCTTGCTGCAACAAACCGTTGACTGCAACACCTGTAGTGACACCAAGCTGTACGATTCCCAGGTTCAAGGTAGCTGGGTTGTATACCAGGGTATGGATGGTATATTTCCCAGGAGCAGTGACTTTGAACTCTGGTTTAGCGCCAGCGTTGATGATGACCAGACTATCGCCACGCGTTAGGACATACGCGACCTGGAAGCTATCGGGCACTATTGGTGCAGTGCCCACTGTGGCTCGCAAGGTAAGGGTATCCCCATCCAGGCAGGCGCGGGTTTCTGGGCGTAGGGTACCGGCCGTGGCAAAACAGGGCACCTCACAAGCGCCGAAGTTGAACTTGGCCCCTGCTACATCCAAGGCCGCGCAAATGTTGCCCCCTCCTTGTAGAAGTAAGCCATTGACATCAAAACCAGTGGTTACTCCTGGCTTGACTATGCTCAAATCCAAGGTGCTCGGATTGTACACCAGAGTGTGAATTGTGTAATTGGCATCGGGAGTTACACGGAAGTAGGGAAAGCGGCTCACGCCCTGGATCACCAGACCCTCACCTTTGGTCAATACGTAAAGCACTTGAAATCCGCTGGGCACACTGGGCGCTACCACTTGAGTGGCCTGCACGCTGTTGCTGGTGCCGACCTGGCACATTTTGAGATCACCCAAACGGCCTACACTTGCGCGGCAACTGTTTTGGGCCTGGACTGAGGTGGCAATACTAAAATGGAGTAAAATTAAAAGAAGGCTGTAGGCAAAGCTCCGCCAGCCTCCGGAATAGAGGTGAACTTTCTGATTCATAATGATTTCGGTTTTTAGAAATATGTTTCTTCTAACTAAAAAGAATAGGGATTGTTGACAACGAAAAGGGCGAAACAGCAGTTTTGTCGGATGTTTGACTTAGGTCTAAAATCGCTTGAACAAAAAAATAAAACAGGATTTTGGTAACTTTCCTGTGTTTAAAGTTTGTTCCATTGCCAGGCTATTGCAATGTAGTAGGATCTCCTGCAAGGCCGCTCCTTTTGAGTGCAAAGCATCAATTTTTTTGACCAATTTGCCATCAAAAATCATAGAGCATGTTTAAAGGCAAAACCGGGGGATTCGGTCAAACAAACAATGGAAATATGAAAAAATCATTGCTAGGTCTGGTCCTGTTGATGGGTTTGTGGGCCACTATTTTTGCACAACCTCTGAAGCTTGCCTTGAGCAAAGAACAAGTTGAAGTTTATGATTTCCAGGAAATTAAAATCCACATTAAA
>JAAFHQ010000478.1 GCA_013298445.1 Chitinophagales bacterium
ACATTTTTGATTTGAACAAACCGGTGCCAGCCATGTCTTTTCGGGAAATGATGCCCAAAGTCACCGCGATTCGCAAAGCCATTGTGGCCAAGGATTCGCTATTGGGTTTGGCTGTGGCCAAACGTTTTGACCTCAAGTTTGACGACTTACCCTTCACCTTGATGTTTAGTGAAAACGTTTTGCGGGATGTGGCCCAAAAAGCCAAAGGCAACCCTTTTGACAATACCAATACGGTGTACAGTGGCTTTCCAAATGACAAAGAAGTGAACCTGAAAGCCGAGCGGCTCGCTGCTACGCCTGGTGCAGATAAATTGTTTGTGGCTTATGACCGTACCGGGAATGTTGACAAACCGATCGTGTTGATGCATACCTTGTACGACCAGTTGATCCCACCCAATTACGCGGTGACCAACTACGAAAATATGCTCCAGGGACGGGGAAAAAGTCAGTTTTTGACGGTGTTGTACACCAATGGGCAGGCGCATTGCCAGTTTACACCACAACAGACCGGAGTGGCTTTTGATGCCTTGCGGAGCTGGGTGAAGACGGGGAAGAAGGCACAGGCGAGGTTTTTGGAGTGAGCGGTACCCCACCAAAGCGACATTATTTAACCACAAACGGAAAAAGAGGACGCAAAGGACACAAGGTTAGACGTTGACAAGGATTTTATGGGAGGATTTATTCTTTCTAAGGTGTGCTAAGGTGCCTTAGGTGGTTCAATTAAAAATAAAAGCGCGCAAGTGCTAAGAAGTGTCTTTTTTGAACCACCTAAGGCACCTTAGCACACCTTAGAAATGGTAAATCTATGGTCATTCGTATTGTTTACGGGTAAAGGCTTTGCGCTACTAGCTACCATTTTAATGCGTTTGCATTGAAGAACATCACAATTTTTTCTCCTTCAACTCCTTCCTGAAAAAATCCACCATTTTCGCATAATACCCAGCTTCCATCACCCCCGGCCCATGCTGCCCTCCCGGCACGATCACCAATTCACTCTGCACTCCAGCCTTCTGCAAAGTTTCATACAATTTTTCACTCTGGCAATGGGGCACCAAATTGTCTTTATCCCCGTGAAAAATCAAAAACGGTGGTGTTTTGGCCGAAACATAAGTCATCGGATTGGCCAAAGCACATTTCACCTTGTTTTCCTGAATCGGGCCACCCACCAGCGAGGATTCTGGAGATTTGGCTTCATTGTGGGCAAAGGAGCTTCCACATTCATCCATGATCAAAAAGTCGGTAGGGCCAAACCAGTCGACCACCGCATCCACCGCGCTACTTTCCTGGGTGTATTTGCCCAGATTACCTTCCAGATCAATTTTGTTGCCTTCAATTTCAAAGTCTTTGGTCCCACTACTCGTCCCTGTAAAAGCCGACAAATGCCCGCCCGAAGACCAGCCAGAAATGCCCACAAAATTGTTATCCAGTCCAAATTTTTCACTATTGCCCCGGATAAAACGAATCGCAGCCCTTACGTCCTGAATTTGGGTTGGGAAACGCCCATCGGCACTCGAACGATGATTGACATTCACTACTGCAAAACCAGCATTGAGCAAGGCCTGACCCAAACCCGTGCTAAAAACAGTCCCCTTGGAATTATTCGAAAACCATGCACTACCATACACACAAATGATCACCGGAAAAGGTTTTTTTCCCTTGTTGGGCAGGTGCACGTCCAGGCGGTGGCCAATGTGATTGTCGCCCACGTAGTCGATATCCAGCCAGTAGCGGGAGGATTGTATGGCCGTTTTTTCAGCATTGATTTCGCGTGCTTGTGCCATCAGCAGGGAGTTAATACCCAGGAAAACAAACAACAGCAGGTGGTATCGGATCATGGTTTGATCATTTTACAGCTTTTGGCTTTTCTTCTTCATCCTCTTTGAGGTTTTCCAAAATTTTCCCAATCGACCCACGGAAAACCTCTTTTTCTTTGACTTTGAGCTTTTTAAGCAATTTTTCTTCAAACACATCCATTGCGGCGTTGCAAATTTCCAACACCTCTTTTCCCTTATCAGTGAGGGTGATGCGCAGGATACGTTTATGATTGGGATCGGTATTTCGTTCCAGCAAATCCTTGCGCTGTAGTGTAGTCACCACTTCATTCATCGACTGAGGGGTCATCAAAAAGCGCCGCGACAATTGGGCTGAGGACAAATCGGTTTCATTGTCCCCCACAAAGTTGAGGATGATGAACTGGGAAGGAGTAATATCGTAATCGCCTAAAATTTTGATCATGTTGGCGGTTACTTCCGTTTCCAGGCGTTTGATTAAATAGATGGTTCTAGCAGGCATACCAATGGGTTATGGGCTTTTTTATTCAAGAAGTTACAAAAATAGAAAAATAGCCCACAGCGCAAACAAAGTACCGAAAGCATTTTTAATTTTGTTAATTTTGTAAGGTAGCCTTAAACTTACCCTTACAATTTTCTACATCACCATCAATCGCTAAAAAAGCATGGCCGAAAAAACCTTCTCGCGCCGCAATCTGGACTTCATCCTGTTTGAAACCTTACAGGTAGAAAAGCTCCAACAATTCGATTATTTCAAGGCTCACGACCGGGAAACATACGGATTCACGCTGGACATTGCCAATGATCTCGCCAAACAAATCATGCAGCCCGCCTATCAGGAATCCGATCGGCAGCAACCTGAATTGGTCGATGGTCAGGTCAAAGTTCATGCCAGTGTGCACAGCTTCATCAAGGCCTTTAGTGAAGCAGGTCTGATGGCTGCGCCTTTCTCTGAAACCTGGGGAGGAATGCAATTGCCCAAAACCATTGCCGCAGCTGCCGAATTCATCATGGGCAGTGCCCACAATAGTTTGGTGATGTACACCGACTTGAGCAAAGGGGCCGCAAATCTCATTTACACTTTTGGAAATGAAGCCCTAAAAAGCTTGTATTTACCCAAAATGTTATCCGGTGAATGGATGGGCACCATGTGCCTGACCGAACCACAAGCAGGTAGTTCACTCTCGGATGTAGCCACAACAGCCAGTCCGCAACCCGATGGCACTTATTTGATCAAGGGACAAAAAATCTTCATTTCCGCCGGAGATCAGGATGTGACCGATAATATTGTACACCTCGTACTGGCCCGGGTTGACGGAGCGCCCAAAGGCACCAAGGGGATTTCACTGTTTGTTGTACCCAAAAAACGTCTGAATGAAGCTGGAATCCTAGAAGACAACGATGTAGTTTCCATTGGGATTTACCACAAAATGGGGCAAAAGGCCACGCCCGCCATGCACCTGGAATTTGGGGCGCATGGGGATTGTGTAGGCTATTTAATCGGCGAAATGAATCGGGGCTTGCCGCACATGTTTTTGATGATGAACGGAGCCCGGCTCGGGGTTGGTATGGGTGGTATCCACATCGCTTCGGCAGCCTATTATGCCTCCTTGCAATACGCCCATGAACGCCCACAGGGACGGCGTTTGAACAAAAAAGAGGCAGTGGTTGAACCTGCAGTTTCCATCATCCAACACCCCGATGTGCGGCGGATGTTGTTTTTGCAAAAAGCCATCGTGGAAGGTGGCCTCTGCCTGGTGTTGCAATGTTACCTGTATCTGGATTTGGAAAAAGTCCATGCAGAGGAACCCGAGCTCAAAAAGCATTACAATCAGCTGCTGGAATTGCTCACCCCCGTAGCAAAAACCTATGGTGCAGAAATGGGCTTTGTCGCCGTAAATCAAGGTTTACAAGTACTGGGCGGCTACGGCTATACCGAAGATTTCCCCTTGGAACAACTGGCCCGCGACGTGCGCATCATGAGCCTGTACGAAGGTACTACCGGCATTCAGTCACAAGCCCTCCTTGGCCGACAAGTAGTTGGAAACCAAGGAAAAACCCTGGTACTCTGGTACAACGAAGTAGGCAAAACCATCCACCCTGCTGAGCACGATCCCACCTTGAGTCCTTATTGGGAAGCATTGATGGCTTCCCTGCGCCAGTTCCAAAAAGTCACCGCTCATCAATTCAAACTGGCCACCGAAGGCGACATGGAAGTGCTGCTGGCTGATGCCAATTTGTACATGGAAGCATTTGGTATTTTGAATGTGGCCTGGCAGTGGCTGCTCCAGGGTATTGCAGCGGTTGAGGCACTAAAAAAAGAGGGAATCCAGGGTGAAGAGTTTACTTTTTACCAATCCAAAATAGAGACCTTGCGCTTTTATTTCCACTACGAACTGCCACGGCTGCAAGGATTATACAGCCGTTTACAAGAGGACATCCACTTGACTATTTTTGACGAAGAAAGTGAGTTTTTAATCTGATTCCTTATGAAAATCATCATTGCTGGAGCGGGTATTGGCGGACTGACCGCGGCCCTTTGCCTCAACGAAGCAGGCTTCGAAGTTGAAATATTTGAATCGGTCAAAAGTGTCAAACCCCTTGGCGTGGGCATCAACCTCCTCCCCCATTCAGTAAGGGTATTGACCAATCTGGGGCTGGATGACCAAATTGCCGAATCTGCCGTAGAAACCAGCGATTTGGTCTACGCCAACAAACATGGGCAAATCTTTTGGGAAGAGCCCCGTGGCCGCTTTGCCGGCTACAAATGGCCGCAGTTTTCAGTCCATCGGGGTAACTTACAAATGTTGCTTTTGGAAGAGGTAGAAAATAGACTCGGGTCGGATTGTATAAAAACGCAACACCATTTGTCGGCTTTTGCCGAAACCCCGCATGGAATCACGGCCACTTTTATCAACCGGGAAACGGGTGAACTACAATCCAAAGTCAAAGGTGACCTGCTGATTGGGGCTGATGGCATCAACTCGGTGTTGCGCCAACTTTTGTACCCAACAGAGGGGGAGGTAAAATACTCGGGTAATGTCCTGTACCGGGGCACCACTTTGATGAAACCCTTCCTGAATGGTGCCTCAATGGTGATGATTGGGCACATGGGACAAAAAATGGTGGTTTATCCCATCCAATCCGAACTCAACATCGATGGCTTACAACTGATCAATTGGGTGGGCAACCTACGCGAGGGCGCGGATTATCAGCTTAAAGTACGCGATTGGAATCGGCAAGCTGACAAAGAAAGGCTGCTTCGCATTTACGAAAACTGGAAATTTGATTGGTTGGATGTACCCACAATGATCGCCGGAGCGGAAAGCATTTACGAATTCCCGATGTCGGATCGCGATCCACTGCCGCGCTGGACTTTTGGCCGGGTGACCCTTCTGGGCGATGCCGCGCATCCCAT
>JAAFHQ010000047.1 GCA_013298445.1 Chitinophagales bacterium
ATCCTTCTCTTCTTACCGTATTTACGACCAGATAATATGCTGTATGTATGCCCGTAATGCCAACATTCTGAAGCCTTATGCTGTAGGCCATTACTTTCCCATAACCATGTACGTAGAAATTTTGGGATGGATTTATCGCAATGTCATCTATCTCCAATCCACTTATTTTTACTTCATCGAAAGTCTTAAAAATCCATCCTTTTATGGCACTAACCGAATTCACATCAATGCTCTTGGGGATATTGTGCAAAAAAACTTCTTGTTGCCGTATCCTCATCGTCCTCATTTCTAACGAAATGGTCGACAGCGGCCTTTTAACGAAAGCCATTGCTGATATAAGTAGAGTGCAGATACTAAAAACTACTATCTTCATGCTAATGGTCATTTGGAGTTGTAGGACGTATTGATTTTACAATGCCCGATTTTGTCATGCGCTAAAATCCTCGCCTACAGCCTCGCCTCCAACTTCGGCACCATCCCTTCCTTCCATTCCCGAAAATCGCCCGCCTGGATGTGCGCACGCGCCTCACCCACCAACCACAAGAAAAAGGACAAGTTATGCAAGGTGGCAATCTGCATCCCCAAAATTTCATTGCTTTGGACCAAGTGCTTCAGGTAAGCCTTGGAGTAAAAGCGGCTGCTGTGGCAGGGACTATTGGCATCGATGGGCGAAAAATCGTCTTTCCACTTGGCATTGCGCATGTTCAGGATACCGTCGGCGGTATAAAGCAGGCCATGCCGGGCATTGCGGCTCGGCAAAACGCAGTCGAACATGTCGATACCCAAGGCGATGCTTTCCAGGATATTGACCGGAGTACCCACGCCCATGAGGTAACGCGGCTTGTCGGCTGGCAAAATCCCACAAACCAGTTCGGTCATGGCGTACATGTCCTCAGCCGGTTCTCCTACTGAAAGGCCGCCGATGGCATTGGCTGGGCGGTTGAAGGAAGCGATGGCCTCGGCCGATTGGACACGCAAGTCGGGATAAGTACTGCCTTGCACAATCGGAAACAAGGTTTGTTCGTACCCATACAAGCCCTCCGTACTGTCAAAGCGGGCACAACAACGCGCCAACCAGCGGTGCGTCATTTCCATCGACTTTTTGGCGTAGCCGTATTCACAAGGATAAGGTGTGCATTCATCAAATGCCATGATGATGTCGGCCCCGATGATGCGTTGAATGTCGATGGCGCGTTCCGGGGAGAAAAAATGCGGTGATCCATCGATATGGGAGCGAAACGTGACCCCGTCTTCTTTGATTTTGCGGGTATTGCCCAAAGAATATACCTGGTATCCGCCGCTATCGGTGAGAATGGGGTGGTTCCAACCATTGAATTTGTGCAAACCACCCACTTGCTGCAAGATGTCGATCCCCGGCCTTAAATAAAGGTGATAGGTATTGCCCAGAATGATTTGTGCCTTTATCTCTTGCTCCAATTCGTGTTGGTGCACGGCTTTTACGGTACCTGCCGTACCAACGGGCATAAAAATGGGGGTTTGGATGGCCCCATGCGCCGTTTGAATGAGTCCGGCCCGCGCCGAAGATTGTGGGTCTTTATGTTGGATGTCGAATGAAAACATAAGAAAAATTGAAGGGTTGAGAAGGTTGAGAAGGTTGAGAAGGTTGAGGCTACCGCGAGCGATTTTGACAATGTCCTTGTCTAAGTCGCTCGCGGTAGCCTCAACCTTCTCAACCTCATCAACTCCTCAACTTTTAAACTATAAGCGGTAACGATCCCTATCCATCTTCAATACAATGGCCATCATGGCTGAAAAAGCCAACAAGGATGAACCACCTCTACTGATGAAAGGGAGGGGAATGCCAATCATGGGTGTCACCCCGATGGTCATTCCGATATTGATGAAAAAGTGGATGAACAATATCCCAACAAAGCAATAGGTGTACACTCGTGCAAAATTGGAGCGCTGTCGCTCGGCAATCACCGTCAAGCGCAGCATCAGCACCAAAAACAGTCCTATAATCCCGATTGCCCCGATAAAGCCTTGCTCCTCACCTACTGTGCAAAAGATAAAATCGGTAGGTTGCTCTGGCACATAACTGTACCGGGTCATACTGCCCTGTAAAAACCCTTTGCCCAACAGGCCTCCCGAGGTGATGGCCGTTTTGGATTGCATGAAGTTGTACATGGATTTACAATCAGCACATACTTCCGGTTTCAACCAAACTAGAATCCGATCGGCCTGGTGAGGTTTGAGGACTTTAAGCACCGCATAATTCGCCGAAATACACATGCCAATTGCCAAAATGATGGCCAGAGCGGCCGTACCTACTTCACGAACTCCTTTTCGGCTGCTGTAAATCAATCCCCAAATCAGGTAAACAGCACCTAATGCACCCAAGCTGTACAAACCAAATCCAAACCACCATGCGCCCGCAGCAGAAACTGCTAAGCCCAGTACCACTCGTTTTATGATTGTTTGTTCTTTTTGTAAAGTAGTCAGGTACCATAAACCGATACTCATAATGGCAATGGAAACGATGATTGGGTCGAAAATTAAACCTAGCAGTAAAATGGCTAAAACCGCAGAACCACCAATGTAATAGTTGGGCGACAAACCTTCGCGGTACATGGCGATCAAAAAGGAGCTAAACACGATGGCCGATCCGAGGTCTCCTTGCATCAAAATCAAACCCATCGGGATCAGCAACATCCCAAAAGCGATAATCTGACTGCGGAAACTTTTCAGATTGGTACTGGGCGTACTCAAGAACGAAGCCATTGCCAATGCAGCGGTCAATTTGGCAAGTTCGGAAGGCTGGAATGACATGCCTCCAATTATATACCAAGAACGGTTACCATGAATCTCCGTACCAAAAAAGGGCACCCCAAGTAGCAAAATCATGGAGATAGCATATAACGGATAGGCCAGGAGCTGCCAGATTTTCCAGTCAAGGGTAAGGATAACGCCAAAAGCCACGGCCGAAATGACCATCCAGATCAACTGCCTACCCACCGAAGAGCGCATGAACCCATACTTCTCGTATTCGATGTAGGTGGAGGCATAAATCATCAATACCCCAAAGACAACCAGCGTCAAATAAACGGAAAAAGCAACCCAATCGATTGTTTTTGTCCCGGTGAATTTACCCAGCATAACTCAGCTTCTTCTAATATCCAATGAAATCAATGGGACTAATTTGACTGTCCTGTACCAGATAAGATCCGGGATAAGGCCCTTTCAATATTTGTTGCAAACTCATTGCTTGTAACTTGCTGTGGTAGGCACCTACCCGCAACAAATAATAAGGCCGTTCGTGCAGCCAGGTTACGGGTACAAACGGATATTGGGCTTTGAAATTGTTCAAGGTTTCATCCAGCTTGGGTCGGTCGGTAGTGGCTAAAATTTGCAAGCGCCACCCATTGATGTAAGGCTTTTGCTTATTGCCTTCTACATACTGGCTCATCAGGTTGCTAATGGCTGGATCTTCTTTGATTTGGATGTTTTGCAGCCCCTGTGCTTTCGCTGCACCGAAGCTCATCACCAGCATGAACAAAGCAATAATGATGCGTTGCATGTCTTTTTTTTGCAAAAGTACAAAAACTTAGGGGCGAAAAAAATAAGAGTTTCTTTTTGCCCCACTACTTATGGAGAAGTATGTACTGTGCTAATGGCTTGATTTGCCAGCAAGTTAATTGCACGAACTTTATTCAAGGATTAAGGCTAGTAAGGCCCTTCGCCAGTCTCTCCTTTGACAATGGCAACACCTGATGAAGTGCCAAGACGGGTAGCCCCTGCCTCAATCATGGCTTTGGCATCTGCAAAATTGCGTATACCCCCGGATGCTTTGATGGCTATTTTGTGTTGGAGCAACTCTCCCATCCGCCTCACTACTTCAACGGTAGCGCCACCGCCGTTGAATCCAGTGGAGGTTTTGGCAAAATCTGGTTCCAACTCTGCCATCACAGCACAAGCTTGCTCCAATTCTGTTGGAGTAAGCATCGCCGTTTCCAATATGATTTTGATTTTTTTGCCCTTCATGCGGCTAGCGGTAATCAGGCTGTCCACATCGCTGCGCACGTGCGACCACAATTGGTTTTTTACTGCACACAAATTAATGACAGCGTCTATTTCATCGGCGCCATCATCGATGGCACGTTTGATTTCTTCTACCTTTGCAATGGTGCTGGAATAGCCGAGTGGGAAACCAACTACGGTAGCAACCTGAATTTTTTCGGGCGCATCTTCCAACCAACGCGCAGCATCGTGTACATAATAAGGTGGAATACATACGGCGGCAAAACCGTATTCCCGCGCCTCTGCACAGAGTTGGCGAATATTGTCCAGGGTCGAATCCGGTTTCAGTAGCGTGTGATCGATGTATGCGGCAACGTTCATTTCAGGATGTATAATTTGTCCGGTGAATTTGTTAAAGTAGGGGTATGGGGCAATATTAATTTGGCGAAAGATAGGTCAATTTAACTTATATAAACAGATATTTAACATTTAATTTGAGTCCACCCAAATCCTGTTGGATATGCAACAAGTCAATGAACAAACTTTGTTAGAATGTGTGCCCAACTTCAGTGAAGGCCGCAATCCTGAGCTGATCGAAATGATTGCTGACTCCATTCGCCGGGTGAAAGGAGTAAACCTTTTGCATGTTGATCCAGGTTTTGACGCCAATCGTACGGTGATGACTTTTGTTGGCGCTCCCCAGGTTGTAGTTGAAGCCGCTTTCCAGGCTATCAAAACCGCCGCTCAAGTCATCGATATGCGCCAGCATCGGGGTGCTCATCCTCGGATTGGGGCTACAGATGTATGCCCGCTAATCCCGATCAATGGCTTGTCGATGGCCGATGTAGTGAACCTGGCCCAACAGTTGGGGCAAAGGGTTGGCATGGAACTGAACATTCCCGTGTATTTGTACGAATACGCAGCCACCGCACCCCATCGGCGCAATTTGGCACATATCCGCCAGGGCGAATACGAGGGCTTGGCGACTAAAATTGTGCAGCCGGAATGGCAACCTGACTACGGGCCAATTGAAGGGCCTTTCCCCGCCGGAGCTACCGTATTGGGTGCCCGCAAATTTTTAATCGCCTACAATGTCAACCTGAATACTGAAGACCCTGAGGTTGCCCAACGCATTGCCGAAAAAGTAAGGGAAAGTGGCTATGTTCAGCGCGATGAACAAGGGCACAAACAGCGCTTTCCTGGCCGTTGCCAAGGGGTTAAGGCCATCGGGTGGTACATGCCAGCTTATGGCAAAGCCCAGGTGTCGATGAACATCACCGACCTGGATGAAACACCCTTACATCTTGCTTTTGAGGCCTGCCGCGAGGAAGCCCAGCAACTTGGATTTGAAGTCACTGGTTCTGAGCTGATTGGTCTGGCACCGCTTCGGGTATTTCTAGAAGCTGGGCAATATTTCGCCCCTTACGAGACCGATCCGGATCGTTTGATTGAAGCGACTATCACTCATTTGGGCCTACGGGAACTTGGAGGATTCGAACGAGGTCAAAGAATCTTGGAAGATAAATTAAAAAAATAGAGGGAATAAAATAAGCTCTAAGGTTACCAAGAAAAAAATTTAAGACTCAACAACGGGTTTTTTTTGCTTTCCGGCTTCGTGGCTGGGCTTGTAGTGATTTTAAAAGAACTCATTTTGGTTTTGTCTGCATAGTGCAGCCAAACAAAATACGTTCCTGTTTTTAAATCGGCAATTGGGAACTGCAGGCTTTGTTTGCCGAGTTCCAATGCCCATTGCTGTTCATAACAAGGTTTCCCTAACTTGTCCTGTACAATTAAGCTCACTATCTGTGATTTGTCATTTTTCACATCTAGTATAGCTCGTCCTTCTTCTGTCTGAATGTAGATTTCTCCTACTTCCATCACGTGTTTTTTTATTTGTGACGAAAAAACTGGTAAAAGGTCATGCTTTTTGGGAAAAAGAAGAAATGATTAAAAATATAAATGTGTAACGAATATAAAAAATAATAGTTGCGTCGGTTCGTAAAACAGTAAAATTACAAGGCCTCAACTACAAAACACAAGTTATCAATGTTTTGTTGTGTATGAAAAATTTTGCTCAAATACTTCTTCCAACCATTGTTTATTTGCCAGTGGTTGTAAGGCTTCCAGGTCATTTTCTAATTGTTTTTTAAACTTCCCAGCGTCTCTAATATTCATTGCAGCATACTGTAACTGACTCAAACGCTGTAAGATATGCAAAAAATTAAGGCTGGATTTTTTTTGATAATCTGACAATTGCCGATTGCGTTGCACAAACCGACGCGTAGCATTGATGAGGGCCAGGAGTGCTTCATTTTCGGCCAATAAATAATAAGTTTTGAGTTGAATCAACTTGGCAGCAAGGTGATAAAAGGCATCTGTAAATTCCACATTGTGCAACATGCGCAAAGCGGAAGGGTAATCTTTTTTTTCAAAATATAAACTGACCAGGTTGTAGGTGTAAACATTTTGGCGTAGATCGGGGGCAAGGTAGTGTTGGTACTCTTCGATGAAACGCTCGGTCCATTCGTAATCCCGGGTGCGTATACCTGCAGTAATGATGTTGGTAAAAGTCCATTGGGTGAGGGTGCCATTTTTAAAAATGATTGCTTCGTCCAGGAGCAGTTTGTACAACAGCAAAATCTCCTGATAATACTGGTTTTCGCCAGAATTGATGCGCAACACTGCAAAATTGAGCACATAGGTATACAACAAGCGCAATTCCTGCTGTGGAATCAGTTTGAGGTGGGTTTGTAATAAATCTTTGAGTTGCAAATAAGCCCCATCATCTTTTCGCGTAAACATATTGTAAGCCGCTAAATAGAGCTGAAAAGCAGGAAATTTGGCCAACTCTTCGGGATGTTCCTGATGCCATTGAATGATGTCACTGATAAAAGCACAATGGTAATCTGCCTTTACTGCTGTGCTGCGACTAGCCATATCGCAGGCAATCTTTATTTTTTCGAGTTGGTAAAAACGATCCAAGGCATCACTACGCGATTGTAGATGTGGGGTATAGGCTCTTTTTTCCTGACTCATCAAGTGCTGATCCTGCAAGTCCTGTAGTTGATAGGCCGCATACCAATAATTGCTGTCTTGCCAGCTTGTGGTTTCTTGCAGCTGAGTATAACGTTCCAAGTGCATAACACAGGGTTCCAAACATTCCTGATCGAGCAACGTGCGGATCAGCAATTGTTTTTGCAGCACCTTTTCGCGAGTGTAGCGACTTTGGGCTATAAAATCGTAAAACAGGTACAGCAAGTCAGAAATAAGATTGTTGTATTTCAGTTCATTGTAAACTTCTTGAGGAAAACACAGGGTGTATACTTCCCGTTTGTCGACTACCTTTTTCGCCTTCACATACTGCTCAATGGCCTCGATTAAAACTTGCAGGTTTGTATTTTGGTTAAAAAAACCCGAGTGCACGTACAAAACAAATTGCTTTCGTTCTTTTGCCGGGAAATTTTGGTATAAATCCAGGAAGCGGTTCTTTTTCATTTTTCTATAATAATTTTTCTATAAAACTGATTTTCACGTTTTTAATTGTACAATAATAATTTACTACCCTATAGTTTCATTTTTTTGTCCTTTACCAACAAACACTTTGCCCCTAACTTTGTCGCAACAAAAGAAAGATCTCATGCAACGTTTTTATGCATTATTCACCTTCCTGGTTTTGTTCGCAGTACAATTGAGTGCCCAGAGTGCCGATTGCCTGAACATTTACCTGGCCCGAACCGATACCAGCAGCTTTGATACCGTGCTGCTGGACGTCAGAGTGCGCAACTATGCCAATACCATTGGCCTGCAATACACCACCCAATGGGACACCAGTATGTTGCAGTTGCTGGATGTGCGCAACTTTGGCCTCCCCGGATTGCGAAAAAACAACTTTAGCTTTGGCTCGCCAAACATCAACAAGGGGTTGCTGAGCTTTTCATGGACTCAGTTGGACAGCACTTATCTTCCCGATGGTGCCCGTTTGTATTCCCTACTCTTTGTCGTAAAAAACAAAAACGCAACTACAACTACCGTTCGCTTCACCGATGCTCCGGTGCCCAGTGAAGTGGTCTATCGGGACAATCGATCGCAAGCGATTACAGGTTTGATTGGCTTAAGGCTCAATCTAAAAAGCCCTTCTAAGCCGAACTCCTTGCGCTTTACCCAAATTTGCTCGGCCATGAATAGCTGCAAGGATTCATTGGCTAGTGCAAGTGTAAGTGTGAGTGGAGGTTTGCCACCTTATCGGTATTTTTGGACGAGAAAGGGTCAGACTTTTCAAACAGCCAGCATTAGTGGCGCGGTTCCGGGCGATTATCAATTGTGGGTTAGCGACCAAAATCAGGATACCATTCCCGCTTTGGTAGCCGTGTCTAAAAATAATTTCTCTTCAGATGCAATTAATCTCGTTTTTAGCACCCTTTGCGATGACTCCACCAAACAAAGAGCAAAGCTTATTGTGGCATATTTTAACCTGCCGGGTGCCTATAATTTTTCCTGGAGCAATGGGTTTCAAGAAAATGGGGTCTACTTTAGTACACTCAATGTAGCCAAAGACAGCCTCTACAGTGTAACCGTAACCGACTCCAAAGGGTGCAGCGGCTCTTTATCTGGCTTAAGCGCCGCTGGATGTTATGTTCCACAAGACACCATTATATCACCACCGGATACCATTATTAACCCGGGTAACGGTAAGCCCGGTTTGCTGGTACAAAGTAAAATTGCCAACACGGGTGAAGTTTTTTGTACTCCGGTTATTGCAGACAATTTCCAACAATTGAGCGGCCTCCAATTTGGGCTGCGTTGGGATCCCCAAGCGCTTACGTTCCAAAAGATCAATTATACCAAACCCAACATCATTGACGTCAGCACCCTGGGTTTAGGCAATGTGGCCAAGGGAGAATTGCGCTTTGTGAAAGTATTTAGTCCAAGTGCGGTCGCTTTTTCAGGAGAGGTCTTGTTTGAGGTTTGTTTCACACCTAGATTGAGCGGCGATTCCACTCAAATCACCTTTGGTCCCGGCACCTTACCTCCTTTAGCTGTAGATGCTCAACAAAACTTGATTCCTTTCCTGACTTATGGTGGAGTGGTTATTACAGCCCCAAGTATTTGGCCCGGTGATGCCGATGGCAATGGGGTAGTGGATCAATTCGACCTTTTGCCACTTGGCCTCGCGTATGGTACTCGTGGAACGGCCCGCCCCAATGCCCAGATCACCTGGGAGCGGCACAACACCCAGAAATGGGGAACTCCCCTGATCAACACCAACATTGACCTCGCTTTTGTGGACGCGGATGGCAATGGTCAGATCGACGCAGCCGATACCAGTGCTCTGGCCCGCAACTGGCAGCGCCAACATGGCGATGGTTTGCCCAAGCTTTACCAACCCGAAATTCGTGATGGGGGCGCATCTTTATTCATCGAGGCCGATACAGTGTTGAGCGGCCCCGGCCAATGGTTCCCCCTCGAATTGGGTACAGCGGACAAAGTGGCGGAAAACGTTTATGGGCTTGCTTTCAGCATAGTGTACGATCCTGCTCAGGTGAAGGAAAATGAACTGAGTTTCAGCGCAGAAAGCTCCTGGTTGGGCACTTTGGGGCAAAACCTGATGGCTTTTCAGCGCAACAACCCTACTAAAGGCCGCATTGACATCGCCCTAACCCGTACCGATGGCCGCAACGTAAGTGGACATGGCCGCATCGGGAAGGTAAAAATCACCATCGAAGATGTCATTTTGAACCTGCGGGATGAGGAAAATCCTAAAATTAAATTGGGCATCGAAAACGTTCGATTGATTAACAACGCCGATCAAATCATCCCGGTGACGCCCTTACCCAGCACCCCTACCGCTAAAAAAGGAACCACCACTTCGGCTTATGATCCTTATCTGGATGCGCGGATTCGGGTATATCCACAACCGGCCAGTGATCAATTGTACCTGGACTATGGAGACTTGCCATTGCGTAGTGTGCAGTTGTTGCAAATAGATGGCAAAGCGCTGAGTGGTGTTTTGATGCCTCAACGCAGCCTGAGTTTAGCAGGTATTCCCAACGGGGTTTATCTCCTGAAAGTGGTGGCTGAAAGTGGTGTGGTTACGAAAAAAGTGTTGGTTGCCCGTTGAGGAACCACACATTATTTTACTCAACATTTAGCATAAGGTATTATGAAAACAATATTGAGCTGTATCCTCTTTTTTTTGCTACTGAGCCCTGTATTCGCTCAGGTAGATTCCAGCAGGGTCATCAATGGAAGTTTGCAATGCTTCAACTACTGGCCAATTTCCGGCCAAACTGTTGTATTAACAGACACCTTAAATGGCCAAACCTTGGAACAAGCAGTGGATTCTTCAGGCTTTTTCACCTTCCGAAATGTCCCAACTGGTCGTACGTATCAGCTGAGCCTCAAAAACAGTTTACCACCCATTGATACCTTTCGAGCTGTTTCAGTACTCGATCTGGTCAAAATGAATCATCACATCCTCAGCATTCGTCCGCTGGAGGGCATTGCCTTGAACGCGGCTGATATGAATGAATCTTTTGGCGTAACCACTTTTGACATTGTGTTGGTACTGCGCGCCTTACAAGGTAGAGGAGAGGCGAACTACAACATTCGCCGTGCTTCTATCTTACAGGGCAATGGCAAAGTATATTCCCAGAACATTATCCCTAATTTCACAACCAGTCTCTGGGGGCTGCAGTTCGTTTATTTCATCAAAGGTGATGTAGATGGATCGGGTTGTCCCTGATTGTGTTAATCCCTGATTGTTTGTTCTGCGGCTGTTTCTGACATCAGGAACAGCCGCATTTTTTATTGGCATTTTTTAGCCTCACCCGCCGGGTCAACTTCGCGCCCAAACCACACCACCGCGTAGTTTCCATATAAACCTACACCGCAAGCATTCCAGCTTACTTTTTTCCAGATGTCGCGGTTGATCATCATGTTGTTGTGTGGAGTGCTTTTTTTCCATCCTGCTATGGCTGCATTTGCATTTGCACCATCGCTCTGCCAATAAGAAATTTCAAAACCGTCGCCCTTGTACTTGCTCAGTTCCCGCGGCTTGTCCCACATGCACTTGGCCTGAGCATGATCGTTGGTATAACAGCAGGATGTCCACTCGCCCTTGTCTGACCAACTGTGCAGGTTGCAGTTGCCTTTGACCGGTTGATTGTCCTGTAAATCTTTGGCATGGGCCTGAGCTACAATGGTCATGGACGCGGAAAGAGGGATTTTGGGTAGTTTGTACTGCTTGCGGTAAGCATTGAGTTGCTCGTAAATTTTGACTTCTTCGGCAGAGAGGCAGACCTCCGGATTGGTTTTTTCAGGGGTAGCAAACACCAGGGTCAGGGCCACCACAACATAGAGCAATAGACTTTGCATAGGGATTTTTTTGCAAGCTAAAACGATAAATACAGGCGATTAATTATCCGTTTGTTCAACCCCATGCAGTGGCACATCCGCCGGGCGGGTACGTTTCCAACGGCGGTGCGTCCACAGCCAGTATTCTGGACGTTCCAGGATGATCTTTTCCAGAATCCGGGTATGTGCCTCAGTGATTTCCCCTTCAGGTATGGCTTGTGAGTCTGTACAAACCAGTTCCGCATTCACCTTCAAATACCCGCGTTTTAGTCGAGTAACCTTAAGGAAAATAACTGGACAATTGTACTGCTTTGCATACCGCTCTGTACCCCAAAATATTGGAGTTTCCTGGCTTAAAAACATCGTCCAGTAGGCATTGTGCGCATTGGAAGGTGCCTGATCTGTTCCAAAAATAGTAGCAATAGTGCGCTGATGGTTTTCAGCATAAAAGCTTTTTACGTCCTTAGTGGGCACCATTTCCATACCAAAGCGACTGCGGGATCGTTGCAATTTATCATTCAAAAACTTATTTTTTAATGGATGATAAATGGCCACTCCTTCATGTGGAATTTGATGGCAAATGGCCATTGCGGCCAATTCCCAATTGCAATAATGCCCACCTGCAATGATGACCTGTTGGCCGTTTTGGGCAAAACGATCAAATACATCTATGTCGTTCACGGTACAGCGTTCCAACAATTCTGCTTTGGGCATGGAGAACAAACGAATGGTTTCAACCATCAAATCAAAAAAGAAACGGTAGAACTCCTCAGCCATGCCCTTAATTTCATTGGCACTTTTTTTGGGGAATGAATTGCGTAAATTGCCCAACACTACTTTTTTACGGTAGCCCATGCCACGGTATAAAAAAAGATACAAAAAATCGGAAAGCCGATAAAGCACCGTCAAAGGCAGTTTTGACAAAGGCAGCAGGACCAAATAGTATAAAATGCGACTCATGTGTTCATATTTCGAGGCAAAAATAGGTTTAATTGCTCATTCATCCCTCACCAGGCGATCATAAGTCAATTCTTGCCCAAACGAATTTACCGGGGCAAAGGCACCCTTGGACTGCAAAACCAACACCGAACGCGGCGCCACTTCGTAAATGCTTTTGCCCAAAGGCCTTTTGGGAGGGACACTATTGATGTCTTCTGGGCTCCGCAAAGCAGTGTCCACCAAACGGTACCAGCCCTTACTTTGGGGGCTGGAAGGCGGTGGCAATTCAAAATCCAAAGGCTCCCAGAACGCATTCAGGACCACATAAATTTCTTCCTCATAATCCGGATTGTGCAGCGAGAAGGCCAAACTGCGCGAATCTTCACTCCAATCGGGCTCCCCAGGCATGGTTCCATGCCAACGTACGGTGGTATGATGGCTATTGAGAAAATGAGACTCCTGAAAATAGGGCGAACTCATGTTGATTTGGATCATCTCCCGCACAAAACGCAAGAGGTCGGCTTCTTTTTCCACCTGCGTCCAGTCAAACCAGCTGATTGGGTTATCTTGGCAGTAAGCATTGTTGTTGCCATGCTGGCTGCGTCGCACTTCATCACCCATCAGAATCATGGGTGTTCCCTGGGCCAGGAGGAGAATGGCAAAACAGTTTTTGATTTGCCGCAACCGCAGAGCATCGATCTCCGGGTTGTCCGTAGGCCCCTCTTCTCCACAGTTCCAGCTGCGGTTGTCGTTGTGGCCATCCCGGTTGCCTTCGCCATTAGCCAGATTGTGCTTCTGGTTGTAACTCACCAGGTCATTGAGGGTAAAACCATCGTGGCAGGTAGTGAAATTGATGCTCCGGTTGGGGTTGCGCTCCTCAGTACGGAACAGGTCTGGGCTGGCCGATAAACATTGCACCGTGGCTTCCGTATAACCGGCATCTCCTTTGATGAAAGAACGGACCCGGTCGCGGAATTTTCCGTTCCATTCCGCCCAGCGGTCGCCCACAAAATTGCCTACTTGATACAATTCCACATCCCAGGCTTCGGCAATGAGTTTGCTGGAGGCCAAAACGGGATCGGATTCTATTTCCCACAAAAGAGGGGGATTGGCCATAGGCCGACCATCACTATCGCGACTTAGTACCGAGGCCAGGTCAAAACGAAACCCGTCTACCCGCATCACCCCTGCCCAATAGCGCAAACAGTGCCGGATCATCCTACGTACAACTGAGTGATTGCCATTGATCGTATTGCCGGTGCCACTGAAGTTTTTGTAGTGCTTTTTATCATCCGACAGCATGTAATAGGTGCGATTGCCCAAACCTTTCAAGGAAAAAGTTGGCCCATTTTCATCCCCTTCGGCGGTATGGTTGAACACCACATCCAGAATCACCTCGATGCCCGCTTTGTGCAGGGCTTTGACCATATCCCGAAACTCATCCAGCGCACCCAGTGGGTCTTGGCCAATTGCATAGCCATTGTGGGGCGCAAAAAATGAGATCGGGCTGTAGCCCCAATAATTGAGTCGCCCTGGGGGAGCATCATCTAGATCAAACTGTTGGATGGGCAATAACTCAACTGCAGTAATGCCCAAGGACTGCAAATAAGGAATCTTTTCAATCAACCCCCGATAGGTACCCCGCATTTCGGTGGGCAAACCCGAAGAAGGATCTTTGGTAAACCCACCCACGTGCAACTCGTAGATAATCGTCCGCTCAAATGTGTGGTTGGGCGGTGTATCGTCTTCCCAATCGTAGAGGTAGGGATCCACTGCAATCCCCTTGAGGGCAGTCGCACAGTTGTCGCCAGCGTGGCGGGCCCTTTCCCGATCCCAGGTATCGTTGACCACCGCCAGCGCGTAGGGGTCGAGCAATACTTTTTGGCTATCAAATCGCATGCCTGTTTCAGGGTTGTACGGTCCGTATACCCGATAAGCATACACCTGCCCGTGCTCAAGGCCAGGGACAAAGCAATGCCAGTAGTAAAAAGTTTTGTTGAACTTGGGCGAAAGGTTGATTATTTGCTTCGGTCGATGGTGATCCTGTGCATCAAACAGCAGTAGCTCCACTGCTGTCGCATTTCGAGCGTACAAGCTAAAATTAACACCTTCGGGATGTACGGTAGCACCCAAAGGGTAACTTTTGCCAGGTAGGACTTGCATGAGTGGTCTTATTTGCGGGGTAAAAGTACAGCCTTTGCCGGGATCTTAGGGGTGATAAAAAAATAAATGTTCATTTTTTTTGCCCTACTACTTAGCTGCCTATTTTCAGCTTATGTGACCAAGGTCACGGTTTGGGCTTTTCAATAACCGTAATTTTAAACTACAAAAGCACTTCATTCACGCACACAATGTATTG
>JAAFHQ010000469.1 GCA_013298445.1 Chitinophagales bacterium
GGGCGATGTCCTGACATAGCATACTTTGGGAGATGTCCAGGGCAAAAATGATGTCGATGCTTTGGCGGCGTACGGCTTGGGTTTTGGTGCCCCATTGTGGGTTGGCCAAGGCAATGATGATGAAAAACAGTCCAATGAGAAAAAGGATGTTTTTGTTGCGCAGGCGTACGGGCGAACGTTCGGGCATCAGGCGCTGAACTAGCTCAGGATTTCCCAGTCGGCTCAGGGCTTTTTTGCGCGCATACGAGGCCCCTATCATCAGCAGGACCAAGAGCGGCAGGATGGCTAAGGTATACAAATAAATGGGATGCTCGAAGCGAAACATAAGTTGAAAGTTGAGGAGTTGAGGAGTTGAGAAGTTGAGTAAGTCGCTGCGTCAGCCTCAACTTCTCAACTTCTCAACTCCTCAACCTCCTTATGGTAAACTCCTCAGCCAAGTCTGGCGCAATACAAACTCGGCGAGCAGAAAAAGTAATCCGATAACTAACCAACGGTGAAATTCCTCGCTGTATTTTTTGATGCGGGTAACCTGGATTTCGGTTTTTTCCAATTGGTCGATGGTTTTGTAAATTTCGCGCAAATCCTGGTTGTTTTTGGCTCGAAAATACTTTCCACCCGTCATTTTGGCGATTTCGCGAAGCAAGTCTTCATCAATTTCTACCTGGGCGTAATCCAAAAAGAAACTGCCATCGCTAAGCCGGCTGACCGGGGTGAGCGCTTCGCCGATGGTACCTACACCAATGGAATACACTTTGATGCCCAATTCTTTGGCCAGTTCACCAGCAGTGAGGGGTTTGAAGTACCCCACATTGTTGACCCCGTCGGTGAGCAGGATGATCACCTTACTTTTGGCTTGGCTGCTCTTGAGTCGGTTCACTGCTCCGGCCAAACCCATCCCGATGGCGGTGCCATCTTCGAGATTGCCACATTCCAATTGCTCCAAAAAACCTTCAACAATTTTGTGGTCGGTGGTGAGGGGGCATTGGGTGAAGGCTTCCCCGGCAAAAACGACCAGCCCAATGCGGTCGTGGGGGCGGCCCTTGACAAACTCAACCGCCATTTTTTTGCTAACGGCCAGGCGGTTTGGCTCAAAATCCTGGGCCAGCATGCTACTGGATAAGTCCATCGAAAGGATGATGTCGATGCCTTCGGCTTTGATTTTTTCTTCTTTCAACACCGACTGTGGACGAGCCAACGCAACAACCAAAGCAATAAAACCCAGGGCGCGAAAAATGGGCAGCCAGCGCCGCAACTTAGCCTTGATGGTTTCTACACCCGCCACTCCTTGCAAGCTGGGCAGGGTCACTGCGGCATGCCGTTGCTTGTATTGTTGCCAATACCACCTGGCCAGCAGGGGCAGCAACAGCAGCAGGAGAAAGAAATACGGGTGTAAAAATTTCATCTTGAAAAAGTCGTAATGATTTTAAAATAATAGAAAACAACCCTTACCAAACTTTACGGTAGGTCATCAATCCGCTCTTGAGTTTGTTCTACAAAAGTTTTGACGCTGTACAAGGCCTCCACGTGAAAACTCAGCGGTGGTTGCGCTTTGGCAAATTTGACCAAATCTGCCGTTTGTAGCATTTTCCGCAATTGCACCCGCCATTCGTCGGGCACCCCTATGTTGCGCAGCGATGCGAGAATATCATCGGTGGTTGACTCCAAGGCATGGATGCCATAACGGCCTTCCAGGTATTCCCGCAGGATATAGGTCAGTTGGGTTTGGAAGGCGTTTACCTCCCTCTTATCCAACAGATCGGATTGTTCCAGTTCCAATAGTTTTTGCAAAGCCGTTTCGTGAGCAGGTGGTGGCGGGGGTGGCGGCAAGACCACTGCAGGTTGCTGCTTCTGTTTGCGGCGCAACAAGTAATAAATACTAAAACCCAGCAGGGCCAGCAAAACCAGGACGATTAAAGCCGGGAAAATAAAATCCGAAACGCGGATCTCTTCGCGATTGATGTCTTTGATGGCGCGCAGGGTATCCCGTTCTGCATTCACGGGGATTGAACCTACTTTCAGAGGTAAGGAAGTGCTGGCGCTGGCACTTTTAGTCAGTCCACCCTCTTCAAAATCGATGGTAATTGGAGGTATTTCGTAACTCCCAGCCTCAAAACTGGTGAGCACAAACTGCTGCTCCAGGATTTGCTGCGGCTCCTGGGCCACCGTGAGCAAGGAACCTTCTTCGACCAATTCTACCTTGGGCACTTGCTTCAAGGCTTCCTTGATTTTGACTGTTTTGAAAGTTGGACCACTTGGCAAGCTGATGCGCACCGTCAAACGAACCTGGTCACCAATGAGGATTTCCTGGGTTTTGAGTTGCGCGCTTACCGTGACTTGTGCCACAAGGCCAGTCAGGGCAAAAAAGCAAAGCGTGCAGCTTGCCAAAACCAAACGAATTCCGAGTGTCCTCATACGCCTGAACGTTTTTTGAAAAATTGATGCAATGCAGTGGTATAGGACTCGGTGGTGAGGATGTCCAGGTTGTCAGCGCCACATTTTAAAAAGGCACTGCGGTAGTATTGATAATTGCGCTCGTACCAGTCGGCGTAGGTGGCCCGTACTTTTGCGGAAGAGGTATCGACCCAATTTAGGGCGCCCGACTCAGCGTCGAGGGCGTGGACCAGACCAATATTGGGCAATTGCGCTTCAGCGGGATCGGCAATGCGTACGCCCACCAGGTCGTGCTTGCGCGAGGCTACGCGCAAGGGCTCTTCATACCCTTGCCCCAGAAAGTCGCTGACCAAAAAGCAGATGCTGCGTTTTTTGATGATGCGTTGGAAATACTCCAGGGCTTTATCGATGCGGGTACCCACCCCCTTGGGCTGAAAATCGAGCAACTCGCGGATGATGCGCAGGATGTGCTGTTTGCCCTTTTGAGCCGGTATGAACAACTCGATTTGATCGGTAAAAAGGATTAATCCTACTTTGTCGTTGTTGGTGATGGCTGAAAAAGCCACCAGGGCGCTGATTTCGGTGATGATTTCAGATTTGAATTGCTCGACGGTGCCAAAAAGTGCCGAACGACTGATGTCTACCAGTAGGATTACCGTCAGTTCTCGTTCTTCCTCAAAAATTTTGATGTGTGGCTCCCCCGTGCGGGCCGTTACGTTCCAGTCGATGTTGCGCACATCGTCGCCGTACTGGTAGTTGCGTACCTCACTGAACGACATGCCCCGCCCCTTGAAGGCGCTGTGGTATTCACCCGAAAAGAGGTGTTTACTCAGGCCCTTCATCTTGATCTCGATCTTGCGGACTTTTTTGAGCAATTCGCTGGTCTCCATGAAAAAGGTTGAGGGAGGTTGAGAAGGTTGAGAAGGTTGAGTAAGTCGCTGCGGTAGCCTAAACCTTCTCAACTTCCCTCAACTTTCTCAACCATTTATGGTACTTCTACGGTATTCAAAATCCGATTGACAATGTCTTCCTGCGTGGTGTTCTCTGCTTCTGCTTCGTAGGTCAGGCCCATGCGGTGGCGCAGCACATCCATACAAATGTTGCGCACATCTTCGGGAATGACGTAGCCCCGGCGTTGGAGGAAAGCGTAGGCTTTGGCGGCCAGGGCCAGGTTGATGCTCGCCCGGGGTGACGCGCCATAGCTGATGAGGGGTTGCAAATTTTTCAACCCATAATCAGCAGGGTTGCGGGTGGCAAACACAATATCGAGGATGTAGCGCTCAATTTTTTCGTCCATGTACACCTTGCGTACCGATTGGCGGGCGCGCAGGATGTCGTCGGGATGCACTACGGGTTTGATCTCTTGGCCAAAACTCTCGTCATTGAGGTTGCGGCGCATGATTTCGCGCTCTTCTTCCTTGCTGGGATAACCAATTTTGACTTTGAGCATGAAGCGGTCGACCTGTGCTTCGGGCAAGGGGTAGGTTCCTTCCTGCTCAATGGGGTTTTGGGTAGCCAAGACGAGGAAAGGCTCCTGTAACTTGAACGTATCGGTACCGATGGTGACCTGGCGCTCTTGCATGGCTTCGAGCAAGGCACTTTGCACCTTGGCTGGTGCGCGGTTGATCTCATCGGCTAGGATGAAGTTGGCAAAAATGGGCCCTTTGCGTACGGTGAATTCGTTCTGCGCCGGATTGTAAATCATGGTACCGATGATGTCGGCAGGCAAGAGGTCGGGCGTAAACTGGATGCGACTGAAATTGGCATCAATGGCTTGGGAGAGGGTTTTGATGGCCAGGGTTTTGGCTAGGCCAGGCAGACCCTCCAACAACACATGCCCCCTGCAGAGCAGACCCAACATGAGGCGTTCAATCATTTTTTCCTGCCCAACGATCACTTTGGCCGTTTCGGCATGTAATTTTTCTACAAAGGCGCTGTCGATGTAGATTTGTTGGTTTAGCGCTTCTATGTCCACGTGGTGCATCAGCCGGATGAATTAATTTGGAGTGCAAATTTGGAGAAAAAACTTGATAGATGGATGCAAGTTAGCTGGGAAAAGTTGGGGCAGCCATGCATAAAGACCAAAAAGTGCAACTTTTTGCAAAAATCAAAAGTGGGATTGGGCAATGTTAAACAGAAGCAATAATAAAATTAGAAAATGCAATTATTGTATTATTAAAATTCGAAAAAATATTGTTGCATAAAATAAATATTTAAAATACCTTTATCAGCATAAAGATATAAGAGAGAAAAGCTTGAGCCATCAATAGTTAGCACATGAAACATCATCTGTTTTTAGGCGTCTTCATTTTACAAGGCATTTTTTCACTGGCTATGGCTCAGCAGCATTTTCAACTCAATGGAATAGTGCTTACTGCCAAGGGTTCTGTACCTGTTCCCTACGCGCATGTGGGGATTCCCGCCCGTGGCATGGGAGTCATCAGTAATGAAGTGGGGGCATTTACCCTGAATTATCCCGCTGCCTATGCGAAAGACAGCCTCAAGGTGAGTTGCCTGGGTTTTAAAACCTACAGCGTTGCCTTGTCAAAGGTGCAGAATGAGGATACCCTGCGCATTTACCTCAAACCCGAAGTGCTGGAACTGGCTGAAGCAATGGTCAAACCCCATTCCGACTCGGGGCGTGCGATTTTGCGGGAAGCCCTCAAACGCCTGAAGAAAAACTACCCCACCAAAATGCACCAACTCAATGCTTTTTATCGGGAAAAGGTACAAAGCCAAGATGACCACAGCTACACCCGCCTGATGGAGGGTATGGTGGACATCCAGGACGGGGGCATTGACTCAGACCCTAAAAGTATCCGTATCCGCGTCAACGAATACCGCAAAAG
>JAAFHQ010000470.1 GCA_013298445.1 Chitinophagales bacterium
TCGTATCTGCTCAGGTTTCCGACGCTTCCGGCTTTACGAACACCTTGATCAACTCTGGTAAAAGCCGCAACAATGGGGTGGAAATGTTGCTGAATCTGGTGCCCGTACGCACTTCCAATTTCCGTTGGGATCTGAGCTTTAACGGATCGTACAACATTACCAAAGTACTGAGTTTGTTGACCGATAAGCCAGGGGAACGCATCACTGTAGGCACCCACGTATTCAATGGTGAGCTTCGTCAGGTGGTAGGTCAGGAAATGGGCCAAATTTATGGTTTCGGTTATCGTCGGGATGCTCAGGGACGCATCATCTATGGCGGCAACGGTATTCCGCTGCGTACCACCGATTTGATTTCCTACGGTTCCGCATTGCCTAAATGGGTTGGTGGTATCAACAATGGATTTACCTACAAAAACTTCAATTTCTCTTTCTTGGTGGACTTCAAACTGGGCAACATGATGCTGTCTGGCACCAACTTCAACGCAGTGCGTCACGGTTTGCACAAAATGACCTTACCTGGACGTGATCAGGGCGGTGTTGTAGGGGCAGGAGTAAACGATAAGGGTGAAACCAATACAGTGAAAGCCAACGTGCAGGATTATTGGTCGGTAGTACGTTCTTTGGCCTTGATAGAACCTATAGTGTACAATGGTGGCTATTGGAAGTTGCGCCAAATCACCGCAGGGTACGACTTTGGCAAACACCTGCCTGCTAATTCCGTCATCAAAGGTTTAAAACTCAGCTTTGTAGCCAACAACGTTTTGATGCTTAAAAAATGGGTAGACAACATCGACCCAGAAACATTTGGCTACAGCTCTGACAACCTGGTTGGTATGGAATCCACCGGCTTGCCTTCTACCCGGAGCATAGGCTTTAACCTCAATGTTAAATTCTAAAAGAACCAGCACATGAAAAAGAACTTTCGCTATACTCTTCTCTTATTGTCGATGCTGGCTATTGCTGCCTGTGATGAAGGTTTTGACGACCTCAACATCAATAAAACGGCGGCTACCAGTGTCAATCCGGTGTTCTCTTTGAACAATTCCGTGATCAATGCTTCATTTGTAGCCACTACAGTACAATATGAGATTGGGGTCGTTCAGCAGATGATCTCTCCCAACTCAGGGGTACTTACTGGTGCCAATTTTAACCAGGACAACCGCGATGCGACCCAGGCTTCCTGGCAGCGTTATTACCGCTCTACTATTCGCTTTGCAGTTGACGTCATTGTGGCAACCAAAGACCAGCCTACGCGCAGCAATTTGTACAACATGGCCCGGATTTGGAAAGCGCATGCCATGATGGTGATGACCGACACCTACGGAGATGTCCCTTATTTTGAAGCGGGCAAGGGTTATACCGACCAGGTACTTTTGCCTAAGTATGATTCCCAACAGTCCATTTATGCGGACATCATTAAGGAATTGACCGAGGCAACTGCGGCTTTAGATGCAGGCAAAACCATTGAAACAGCCGATGTACTTTATGGTGGCAACATTACCCAATGGAAAAAATTGGGCAACTCCCTGCTCCTGCGGGCTGGAATGCGCCTGGTGAAGGTAGATGCAGCCTTGGCCCAATCAACGGTGCAAAAAGCGGTACAAGGGGCCTTGATTGACGCCAACGCCGACAACTGCGTCATCCGCCACGATCCCAACTACGTAAACGGGATTGGACAAATGTTGAATTCAACTGAAGCCAATAACTTTTACTTGGCCAAACCTTTTGCGGATCACCTGAAAAACACCAGTGACCCTCGTTTGGGTGCAATTGCAGTGCGTTATGTAGGGGTCAAATCGGGGTCCGAACAAACCCCAGCCAAGGCCAACATCGATCCAGCTGTACAGGTGGGCATGCCGCTTGGTTTAGATAACAGTACCGCTGTAGCTCAAGCCACCAAAGATGGTTTGGCCAGCTTCTACGATTATTCGCAGGTTGACCGTACCCGGATGGTTAAAAACACCGCTCCGATGTTTTTGGTTACTGCTGCTCAAACTCAATTGTTGTTGGCTGAAGCCATCCAAAGAGGTTGGGCGACGGGTACCATTGGACAAGTTTTCCAAAAAGCTGTTCGTTTGCATATGGAGCAGTGTGCCTTGTATGACGCCAAATCGGCCATTGCTAGTAGTGCTATCGATGCCTACTTGACGGCCAATCCATTTGATGCCAGCAAAGCCCTGGAGCAAATCAATACCCAGTACTGGATTGCTTCATTCCTGAATGGACCCGAAGCTTTTGCCAATTTCCGCAGGAGTGGATTCCCTGTGCTCACTCCCAACCCTTTTCCTGGCAAAGCCATTAAGGGTGCATTTATTCGCCGATTAACGTATCCCAACTCCGAGATTTCGGTTAACAAGGCCAATGTCGATCAGGCAGTTGGCCGCCAGGGCGCCGATGACCTGGATAGCCGCGTTTGGTGGGATAAGTAACCCGTAGGGGCAACCCTTGCGGTTGCCCCATGCCAACGCGGGCAGCCGCAAGGGCTGCCCTTACATTTCGCAATTCAATTGAATCAAATAGTGTTTTGTCCGAGGAGGCTGTTCGGTTAAAAGACCTCGAATGGTATTTTTTTATACCGAATGGCCTCTACTTTCCGTAACTCTAATAACTTTGCCGGGCTTCTCCCCATCGCTTTAGGCACATTAATAGTGGAGCAAGTTCAACTGTAAAAATGGTTCATTCATACATCGGCATTGACATTGGTACTACTGCGACCAAAGCGGTGGTTTTTTCTCCAGTTGGGCAAGTATTGTACCAAACGAGTCGGGAGTACCCCATGTACCACCCTCAACCCACCTGGAGCATTCAAAAACCTGAGGACTTGCTTCATGCAGTAACGGACTGTTTGCAGGAGCTAAATCAACGTTTCCCAGAAGCCAGTTTCATTAGTTTTAGTGCTGCAATGCACAGTTTGTTGTTGTTGGATGAAGAAGGAAAGCCCCTGACGGATTGTTTGTTGTGGGCGGATAACCGCGCTGCGAACCAGGCCGAAAGATTAAGAGATTCCGAAGAGGGGCCATACATTTACCAAAGAACAGGAATTCCACTACATACCTTTAGTCCCCTGACCAAATTGTGGTGGTTCAAAGAGGAAGCACCAGCAGTTTTTCAAAAAGCACACAAGTTCATCAGCGCCAAAGAATACGTTTGGCAACACCTGACCGGAGTGTATCAGGTTGATACTTCGATGGCCTCAGGCACAGGAATGCTGAATTTGGAAAGCCTGGATTGGGACCAGGAAATTTTGAAAGACCTGGAAATCAGACCTGATCAACTTTCAGCAGTTGTTCCCTCCACTTATTTCACTAAAAGTTTAGATGGGAAATATACCCTGGTCATAGGTGCCGGAGATGGGCCTTTGGCCAGTTTGGGAACCGGGGCTATTGGCGCTGGTAAAATGGCCTTGACCATTGGTACCAGTGGTGCCATCCGCCTCCCCGTTCGCGGCCCTAAGGTAGATCCGGAAATGCGCACCCAGTGCTATCACCTGATCGACGATCAATACCTGAGTCTGGGCGCGGTCAACAACGGTGCTGTGATTTTGCAATGGCTGAAAGAGAACGTATTGCGCAGCGAAGCGAGCTATGAAACTTTATTTGAGCAGGCTGGTACCGTACCTGCCGGATCAGATGGTTTGTTGTTTGTACCCTATTTGCTGGGAGAAAGGGCGCCCATTTGGGATGCCAATGCCCGGGGCTGTATGTTGGGCTTGAGTATCCAGCATCGCCAGGAGCATTTTGTCCGTGCGGCATTGGAAGGTATAGTGTTGGGGCTCCGCCATATTGCCGAGGTGTTGCTCCCCACTGAAGCAGATCGGGCAAATGTGGAAATCTGCGCCAGCGGCGGTTTTGCCAAAAGTGAGTTGTGGGTTCAAATTGTAGCCGATGTGTTTCAGATGCGGGTCATCCTTGCTGAAACGGTAGAAGGTTCGGCTTGGGGAGCCGTGTTGTTGGGGTGCAAAGCGCTGGGCCTGGATTGCAAGGAACAAGCAGGGGAGGAGCAGGTTTTTGAACCGAATCCCGAGAATGCGGAGGTGTACGCTGCTGCGTTTGAAAGGTTTCGGGAAGTGTACCCTATGTTGAACAGTTTTAAAAAAGTAGGTAGTTGGGAACTTATACCTTCCATAGGCTAAATTCCCAACAAAATTACCATTAGGGCTTATTTACCCCTCAACCAAACGCCCTATTTGCGGGTTTCCAACTTATTGTGCATCTTTGTACACTCGAACACCCGCATCCTGACTCAACATGAAGCAATTAGCTTACCTGAACAAATACTTTTGGAGATACCGTCGGCAATTTTTTCTCGGCTTTTTGTTTGTCTCCCTGTCCAATTATTTCCGGGTTCTACAGCCCCAGACCATCCGTGAGGCACTGGATTTGGTGGTAGAAAACCTGTACCTGTACCGCGTGTACCAGGGGACAGCGCTTGAAGGTGAGTTCTTTGCGATGCTCGGACAACAACTGTTTTACTTTGGCCTGCTGGTTCTGGTATTGGCAGTAGTTATGGGTTTGTTCATGTACTGGATGCGGCAAACCATCATCGTAATGTCGCGTTTGATGGAGTACGACATTCGCAAGGAAGTGTTTGCCCACTACGAAAAACTCGATCTGGCCTTTTACAAACGCAACAATACGGGCGACCTCATGGCTCGCATTACCGAAGACGTAAATAAGGTGCGGATGTACCTGGGGCCGGCTATTTTATATGGAGTCAACCTCGTTTCTCTGTTCATTCTGGTCATTTCTTCCATGCTGGTGGTCAGTCCGGAGCTGACCTTGTATTGTTTGATTCCGCTGCCCTTTTTATCCTTGTCGATTTATTATGTGAGTACACTCATCAACCGGCAGAGTGAAAAAATTCAAAAACAATTGGCGGTACTCAATAGTACGGCTCAGGAGGTTTATTCGGGGATTCGGGTGGTGAAGTCTTATGTGCAGGAAGCACCAACCGTCAAACATTTTGCGGACCAGAGTGATCGGTTCAAGCGGCAGTCCTTACGTTTGGCGCTGACCAACTCCTTGTTTTTCCCACTTATGTTGTTGCTTCTTGGTGTTAGCACCCTATTGGTCGTGTATTTTGGAGGCATGCAGGTGGTCAAAGGCACCATAACCCCGGGCAACATTGCCGAGTTTATCATTTACGTAAATATGCTGACCTGGCCCGTAACCGCCATCGGCTGGATAGCCTCGATCGTACAACAGGCGGCA
Source organism: Chitinophagales bacterium (assembly GCA_013298445.1). Taxonomy (GTDB): domain Bacteria; phylum Bacteroidota; class Bacteroidia; order Chitinophagales; family Saprospiraceae; genus Haliscomenobacter. Next base: position 5,211 of record JAAFHQ010000470.1, read on the forward strand.
GCTTCTCAAAAACGCATCAACGAGTTT
>JAAFHQ010000471.1 GCA_013298445.1 Chitinophagales bacterium
TTTTTTGGCGATCCAGTTATTTCAACAACCAGCTAATCAAAGTATAAGACTGAGTTAAAATAATGATCAAACCTACCATAAACATCAGGGATTTGGCGCTGATTTTGCTGACGAGCCAGGCGCCAAATGGTGCCGCCAATAAGCCACCAGCAATAAGCCCGGCCACTACTTGCCAGCTGTCTACCCCTACAAAAAAGAGGAATACACCCGTACTGAAAAAAGCGACGAAGAATTCAGCAGTATTCACTGTCCCTACGGTTTCGCGTGGATCATTGCCTTGATTGACAATATTGGAAGTCACGATTGGACCCCAGCCTCCTCCGCCAACGGCGTCTAAAAACCCACCACTGAGCCCCAGAGCCGATACGTAGCGTACCTTTTCAATGGGTTTACGGCTGCGGAAACTTTTCATCAAAATGATCAATCCCAAAATGAGCAAATAGGCAGCAATGTAGGGTTTGATGACCTTGCCATCAAATACTTCAGAGATCAGGTATGCACCAACCATCGAACCAATTACTCCGGGCAAAATCAAACGTAGAAACAACTTTTTATCAACGTTGCCCAAGTACAAGTGGGAAAGCCCGGAAGCTCCCGTCGTAAATACCTCCGCAGTGTGTACGCTGGCCGTGGCAATGGCCGGAGAGATACCCAGGTTGAGGAGCAAGGTGGTACAGCTCACACCGTAAGCCATGCCCAGCGCACCATCGATCAATTGAGCAAGAAACCCAGCCAACATGTATCCCAGAAAAGACCAATCTAGTTGAATGAACCCTTTTCCAGAAGCATGTTGCCACACGCCCCAAACCAGCCAAGCTGCCATGGCTATTTTTAAGGTTAAAATGACCACCGAGATGTGCCTTAGTGTAAGTTTTTCGAGCATATTTTGTGATTGTGTATAATGCGTGGTTGTGTTCATTGGTGTTCGTTTGGTCGGGCAAATTTATAAAAACTTCATCAACTTTGTAGGGTTTAGGGTAAAAAAATATTCAGCCTCACTGAATAGAGCTTTTAATAACTCAGAGAGAATAAGTTAGGTCGATTTTTTTTTTCAAAGATAAAAAAATTACTACTTGCGCAAATAGGCGAGGAGCCCTTATTTTTTGAATCAATACCCGCGCATTTACCCATTGGGTTTGCCCAAAATAGTCAAGGGACCAAAGGGGGGTATTCCTTTGATCCCTTGATTATTCACTTTTTCAACAACTATAAGGTATAGCGCAAAGTCACACCATAGGTTCTTGGATCACCCAATACGCCTGCGTAGTGACCAGCATTTCCTGCTGCGGGCAACAATTGCTCGAAGTAATCTTTGTTCAACAGGTTGCGTGCCCACACAAAAAGGGACAAGCCCTCGTTAGCCCGGAAACCTATCCGGCCATTGATCAAGGTATAGCCCTCAATGTTCAGGAATTGGGAAGGTGAAGGGCTGGAGGAAAACTCGGAGCGATAGTAAGAATCAATAGCAAGGAAAAACTTCCCTTCTTCGCTGATCAATTTACCCTCGAAGCTCAGCTCGCCACCCAGTGACCCTGCCCATTTGGAAATCCCCGGCAGGCGACCTCCTGAAATGTCTTTAAAGGCACTGGCGCCACCCGTTTCTTCGAGTGGAACAGGAGCATTTTTGAAAGAAACGTACTTGCCGTCGGTATAGGCTACTGCGCCATAGACATAAAATGCTTTGCTGAGTCGGATGTTACCATCTACTTCCAACCCTTTCACGCTTACTTTTTCAGCGTTGGCCAGATAACCACGGTTTACACCTACTTCGGCAGTTTGTACGTTCGTTTGGTAATCCTCGATATCGGTGTTGTGGTATACAATGTTCAAGGTAGAGTTTTCAGTTGGCGAAGTTTTGATGCCAATCTCCCAGTGGGTCACGTATTCAGGCTTGACGCGAGCCAAATCCAATAATACGGCACCATTCGCAGTAGGCAAACCACCCAGGTTTACACCCACGGGTTTGTAGCTGGTGGAATAGGTAGCGAAAGAGTTGAAGCGCTTTGAAGCTTTATACGCAATGGTCAATTGACCAGATAAGTTGTTTTCTTCTACACTTGTTTTGAACGCTTGGTCGGTATACACTCCACGCTTAATGGCGAGCAGTGCGGCGTCGGTTGTTTGTAAGCCGCCATAGGTTTTGCGGTCGTAGTCTACATCTTTGGTGTCGTAGTTGAAGCGCAGACCAGGCAATACGTGTAGTTTTTCGGTAATGGCCCAATCCAATTGACCAAATACTGCCGCTCCTACGGTTTGCAAACGTGAAGTGGTCTTGATGCCATAACCATCCAACAAACCTGGAGTTTTCCAGAGTGCGCTGGTCGAGCTTTGTGAAAAACGCCACTGGGCAGCACCGGATTCTTCGGTATGTACGGGGTCGGTGTTCAGGTCTTGGCTAATGTAGAAGGCCCCAATTACGCCGCTCAAATTGGAGGAAATGTCACCTGCATACCGGATTTCCTGCGTCAATTGTGTATGCCGGGAAGTTGCGGCAGATTTTGATAACACAGGTAAACCTGTAAAGTCGCGGTCGTTGGAAGGATCCCAGTTCCAATAGCGCCAAGCCGAAGTGGAGGTCAGGGTACCCTTGCCAATTTTGGCGTCAATATTTACCGAAAAACCACCTAGCTCGTTGCCAGAACGCCAGGGTGTATCATGATCAACGACACGGTCAAAAGGGTTTTCAGAAGGCAATTTATAGTCAAGGTCAGCAATGATTTGTCTGAACTGGCGGTACGCAGCACGCTTAGTAGTCACTACACCTGCCACAACCTGAGCATAACCATCCGGGTTTTGGCTGGACACATCCCCCGTAAAATTGATCTTTACCTTGTCACTTACGTTGTAGAGCAGTTGTCCCCGTAAACCCAAGTTGTTCATATCATTGATGTACTTTTCGGTACGCGTATTGTAAATCAACCCATCGCGCTGAGTACCCGAGAAAGAAAGGCGTCCCGCGAATTTTTTACCCAAGGGCCCGGTAATTGAAGTTTTAGCCTGGATGTAACCATAGTTGCCATAGCTCACTTCAAAAATGGCTCCTGGTTTGAAGCTAGGTCCATTGGTTACGATGTTGAAGGCACCAGCGGTGGTGTTTTTACCAAACAGCGTACCTTGTGGGCCACGTAGTACTTCAATGCGCTCGATGTCAATAAAGTCCAGAGTGGTAGCGGCTGGACGAGCGTAATAAACGCCGTCTACATAAAATCCTACCCCAGGGTCAATCCCGTCATTGGTCAGGCCAAAGGTAGAACCCAAACCACGTATGTTCAAAGTGGTGTTTCGTGGATTGGAAGTATAAAGTTGCACCGTAGGCACCAGCTCCTTGAGGCGGTTCACGTTGAAGGCACCGGCATCAGCCACTAGTTTACCCCCTACAACAGAAATAGGAATCGGCACATCCTGCGCAGTTTCGTCCCGGCGACGTGAAGAGATCACTACTTCCGACAGGTTGTTGTCGTCTACCAGTTTGACTTCCAAATTGGTCGCCAAACTGGTCACTTCCAGTTCTTGTGGAATAAAACCTACCGAACTGATGCGTACTACGAAAGGTAGTTCTTTTTTGACCTCCAGCTTAAAATCGCCGTTGAGGTCAGCTACCGTATAAAGGTTGGTGCCTTTGATGACCACTGTAGCGCCTACTAAGGGCGTGCCGTCTTTGGCCTTAATATTGCCCGTTAGCTGATCTTGAGCTAAGATGAAATTGGCCCAAAGCAAGAGGGGAATCAATAATCGTAAAGTTTTTGTCGTGCTCATGCTCATTGTATTTAAAGTGTAAATGTGTTAATCGCGGGTGTTTTGGTTTTGAAATGCAAAGGAAAATAATAAACTCCTAAAATTCTATTAATCTAATAGAATTTTAGGAGTTTATTTAAAAAAAACCTGAACTACTCCTCTCGGACGCAGCGAAAACCCGTGTGAATCAAGCCAGAATCAGGGCTGGATTTCATCCGCGCCGAGCAACGATAGCTGGAACAATAGGAGCCGTGGCACAAAAATGAGCCACCACGCATCACTTTTTTAGGCACATCCGGTTCGGCTGGGTCAAAGCAATCGCTAGGGCCAGCGGGATTGTCCGAGACCTGGGATGTAACCAAAAGATTTTGGTAACAATCCGCCCGGTAATTGTCGGAGCACCATTCCCATACATTGCCGGCCATATCATAAAGGCCGAAAGCATTGGGGGCAAAACTTTTGACCGGAGCTGTCGTTGTTTTGAAGCCATCCGAGCCAGTATCGGCATAAGGGAATTGCCCTTGCCAGGTATTGGCTCTCGGTTTGCCTTGTTCGATGGACTCGCTGCCCCAAGGGAATTCTTGCTGATCCAGGCCGCCCCGCGCTGCCCATTCCCATTCGGCTTCAGTAGGCAGTCGTTTGCCAGCCCATTGGGCGTAGGCTTGGGCATCGTCCCAGGACACGTGCACTACAGGGTGATTTTCACGCCCAACAATGTTTGACTGTGGTCCCTCCGGGTGTCGCCAATCAGCGCCTCTGCGGAACTGCCACCACTGGCTGTAATCCAGCAACTCAACCGGGCCAATGCTGGGAACAAAAACGAGTGAACTAGGCGCTAAAAGTGAGTCGGCGGGCTTGGGCGTGCCCGGGGGCAGCTGCGTTTGCAATTCTTCCCACAAAATGGGCTTTTCTGCTGTAGTGACATAACCTGTTGCCGCCACAAAAGCGGCAAACTGGGCATTGGTCACCTCGGTTTCGTCCATCCAAAAACCTCGGACTTTTACCTGATGCAAAGGGTATTCATCGGGACGGCCTTTGTCATCCGCAGCTCCCATCCAGAAGGTGCCACCGGGGATTTTGAGCATGCCCGCATTGGAAGTAGAGGATTGAGTCGATGCTCGGGGAGCTTCAGCCTGAACGATTTTGCGCTTGCTTGGCACAGGTACATGACAGGCGGCGATGGAATCCTTTGTAGAGACCATGTGATTATGGGTTTGCCCTTCGACTGAGCTGTACAATAAGAACAGGAGAGCGGCGACACTTACAAGTTTGATCATGGCAGGTCGGTGTTTTTATTTTTGTGGACAACCAAATTGGCAAAATCTCCTCCCGAACCATCGCCAACAAACAAACCAATTTGCCCATTGCTGAAAGCGCTGAGCTTTTCAATGGATAGCACTGCCTCTTTACGGTCATTGACAAAAACCTGCACAGACTTGCCTTTGACCACTACCCTGGCATGAAACCATTCATTGGGATTGGGCGCATTGGGAATGGCT
>JAAFHQ010000472.1 GCA_013298445.1 Chitinophagales bacterium
TTGTTGTGTGGCGTCATTGTACGGGCAAAACCTGGCGCGCAAGGTTAGTTTCTCCTACAATCGTTTGGCTTTAAAACTGGTTCTCGACGATATTTCTGCCGATCACGATGTCTATTTTGTGTACAGTCCGGATTACATTCCCACTACCCAACCTATCACCATCAGTGTCAGCAATATTGCCCTTTCAGAGGCTTTGGATAAATTGTTTGATCCCTTACCCGTCGCCTACAAACCGATTGGCGGACAAATCGTGCTGCGTCCGGTAGAAAAAAATCCGCCGCCCCGGATTACCAATAAAACCATCCCGAAAGAAGTAGACCAAGATAGTCCACTTTACGCCGATCCACGGATGGAAGAAATGATTGCCGAGCGCAAAAAACGTTCGGAGTCCCCTACCATTTCCGGGCGACCTACACCACAACAACTTCCTTCGAACACTGAAAGCAAAAGGGTAGAAAACCTGACAGCTAAGCGTTTCGATCCACTGGTGATCGATTCGGCTTTGTTGGTGGAAGAGGAAGTTGCGGCGGCACCAGTCCCCATTCCAGATTCGAGTGCGGTTAGCTCCAGTGTGGGGATCAATCCAAAGAAAAACCTCCCTCGTTTGGCACAAATCTCTTTGCTGCCTTTCCTGGGATCCAATTTTATACAAAGTGCCCGCACGACCAACCGCGTCTCGGTGAATTTACTGTGGGGTCACAACGGTGGGGTAGAAGGCCTGGAAATTGGCGGCATTATGAATTCGATCCGCAATGATGTGCAAGGCATCCAAATTGCTGGCATGGGCAATACGGTCGGTGATGACGTACTGGGCACCCAGGCGGCTGGTTTGTTCAACATCGCCAGCGACACCATGATAGGGGTGCAAGGAGCGGGTCTGTTTAACATCCTTGGACGGGGCTCGGCGCTGCAAGGAGCTGGTTTGTTCAACATCGCCAGGCACGATTTTGCGGGGGTGCAGGCAGCAGGTTTATTCAATATTGCTGGTAAAAACTCCCGTGCAGTGCAATTGGGTGGTTTGTTCAACGTCAGCGGCGGCAGAACCCGTTTGCAGGTGAGCCCCTTGTTCAACATTGCAAAGGATGTCAACAATGGCCAATTGAGTTCCATCATCAATGTCGCGCGTAAGGTAAAAGGCGTACAAATCGGTTTGATCAATGTGGCCGATACCGTCAGCGGCGTTACGATTGGCCTGCTCAACCTCGTGCGGAAAGGCTACAATCGGGTTGAATTGTCCACCAGCGAATCTTTTTTAGGAAATTTAGCATTTAAAATAGGGGTAAAGCCATTTTACAACATCTTCTATCTGGGAGCGCGGATAAGCGAGGCGCAAAACCCGGGTAACAACGCCGAAGAAAGCATCAAAGAGTTGACCTGGGGTTTGGGCTACGGCATCGGTGCCGCTTTCAGCCTGGGTAAACGAACCCTGAGCAATTTGGAACTGATCAGCATCAAAGTAAACGAGCGTGAAGGCTGGACCCGACCACTCCACCAACTGCACCAAGTTCGCCTTCTTTTCGACTGGCGCCTGGGCAAACGGATGAGTATTTATGCGGGGCCAACGGCCAACTTGCTGGTGTCCAGTCGCAAGGATCCTGAACTGGGCATTGGAGGCAGCGAACTCGTCCCCCAAACTACTTTGTACGACAAAATGGATGCAAACAAACGCAGCCAGGGCTGGATCGGTTTCAACGCAGGTATTCGCCTGTAAACTGAGGAATTGATTTCCTGAAATTTCCCTTGAATTTTACCATCAAATTGAATTGCCGCGTGGAGTTGTCTGTGCTGCAAAGAGGGCTTTTTTTGCCTCCGCAATTCAGTTTGTATTGTCTCACTAACTACAAAGCTCAAATTTTATGAAAAGCTTCATCATCACCGCGTTTATGCTCCTTTGTTGTGGAGCCATTTTTGCTCAGGAGCAAACCCTCTTTGGCCGTAGCCATGTAACTGGCGGGTTTGGGGGTATGATTTTCGAATATGGTTTTGACGAAAACAAAATCGGTACATCCGTTGGCGGCGGTGGCGGGATTGTTTTTAAAAACTTCTTCCTGGGCGGTTATGGAATTGGGAGTGTGGATTTTGATTACCTGCTCGACAACAACACACTGGAGAAAATCGACATCGGCCACGGTGGTTTGTGGTTGGGTATCACCGTACCTACCAATAAATTGATCCACCTGTACGCCAGTGGCCGTTTTGGCTGGGGCGCAGTGAATATTCCAGTGGACAACCCCAATTTTCAATTCCGCGATGCGGACCAGGTTTTTGTAATGACCCCCGAAGCAGGTTTGGAAGTGAACGTTACCCGTTGGTTTAGAGTAGGTGGCACGGTAGGGTACCGCTTCCTGCGTGGCGCGAATGAAAACCGTGGCTACACCAACGACGATTTTAGCGGCTCACACTGGGGCCTGACCCTGCGTTTTGGAGGATTCTAGTTTTTAGCTGTATTTTTTTCCGACTGACTCTTGTAAGAAATCAACCTATTTTTTCTGTTATAAACACCTGACTGTTATGAAAAGGATCTTGTTTTTGACCTTCGGCCTAGTGCTGGCTTTAACGCAGTTTTCCTGCGATTTTGATTTTGATGACGGCTTTGGCCCATGTATTCGTGGCAATGGCAATACCGTAACTCGAACGCTCAACTTGCCCGACTTCACGGGCGTCGACCTCGACATTTCGGCAGAAGTCATCATTACCCAAGGTGACAGTTTCAAAGTTACCGTAGAAGGAGAATCAAACATCATTGCTGAACTGAAAACCAACGTACGGAATGGGATTTGGGAAATCGACCTCGACCGCTGTGTGCGCGACATGGATGATTTGACCATTTTTATCACCATGCCCCGGATTCGCTCCTTGAGCATCAGTGGATCGGGCAGCATTACCAGTACCAACATCATGAAGGTGGACGACATCGATTTGAGCATTTCAGGCTCTGGTAAAATCGATGTGGGCCTCAATGCCGATGATGTCTTCAGCCGGATCAGTGGTTCGGGCAGGGTGGTATTGGAAGGGGAGTCCAACAGTATTGAACACACCGTAAGTGGCTCCGGTGATTTATTTGCCTTCCAGCTGAAAACCCGTGATGCAGATATCCGCGTAAGTGGAAGTGGCAACTCTGAATTAAATGTAAGCGACAACCTGAATGTTAGAATTTCCGGTTCTGGCGACGTGTATTACCGTGGCAAACCTCAGGTAGAGGTGAGTGTGTCAGGGTCTGGCAAGTTGGTGAACGCGAATTAATGTAGTGATGAGTGATAAATGATGAGTGATGAATTGTCTGAAGTGTTGCATTGACAATTCATCACTCATCATTCATCACTCATCATTCAAATTATATCGCGTTCGCAATCGCCTCATCAATCACATCCTGCGGAATACTGGTAGGGCAGGCGAAATCGGTTTTGGCAATGTTAGCTTCGGCTTCGATGGCTTTCCAGCCCCCTTTGATGTCGACGAGGTGTTCAAAACCACGCGCACGCAGGATGGAGGCAAAAACCATGGAGCGGTAACCGCCGCCGCAGTGCAGGTAATAAGTGTGCTGCGGATTCAGTTTGTGCATGTTGTTGTTGATGTAGTCCAGCGGAACGTTCTCTGCGGCGAGGGCATGTTGAGAGATGAACTCAGTGGGTTTGCGTACATCGAGCAAATTTTCTACCTGATCCGCTTCCATGCGTTTGGCCAGTTCAGCTGCATCGATGGATTCGATCGTATCGAGTTCTTTTCCCGCCGCTTTCCAGGCTTCGATGCCGCCTTGGAGGTAGCCCAGGGTATTGTCGTAACCAACGCGGGCCAGGCGAGTAACCACTTCTTCTTCCCGGCCTTCGGGGGTAATCAACACAATCGCCTGTTTCAGATCGGGGATCAGTGCGCCCACCCAAGGAGCAAAGCTGCCATCAATGCCGATGAAAATGGAATTGGGAATAAAGCCGTCTTTGAATTCCTGTTCATTGCGCACATCCAATACCAGTGCCCCTTCGGCTTCAACCACCATTTCCAGTTCATCCGGGCTGAGTGGGGTTGCCCCACGTTCCAGCACCTCATCGATGCTGTCGTAACCCGACTTGTTCATTTTGGCATTTTTGGCAAAATATTGGGGCGGCGGCGTCAAACCAGCGGTAACTTCGCGGATAAATTCCTCCTTACTCATGTCTGCCCGCAAGGCGTAGTTGTTTTGCTTTTGGCGGCCCAGGGTATCCCAGGTTTCTTTGCTCATGTTTTTACCACAAGCTGACCCTGCACCGTGCCCAGGATAAACGATTACCTCATCAGAAAGGGTCATGATTTTTTCCCGCAAACTGTCGTACAACCAACCTGCCAGGTCTTCCTGAGTGACTTCGCCAGATTTTTGAGCCAGATCGGGGCGGCCCACATCACCAATAAAAAGGGTGTCTCCAGAAAAAATGGCAAAATCTTCGCCATCCTCATCTTTCAACAAATAAGTGGTACTCTCAGGAGTATGACCGGGGGTATGCAATACCTTAAAACTCACCTTGCCCAATTGCAAGACTTCACCGTCTTTGGCCTGGTGAATGTCAAAAGTAGTATTGGCAGTAGGGCCGTATACAATGGTTGCGCCAGTTTTTTCAGCCAGGTCAATGTGTCCCGAAACGAAGTCCGCATGGAAATGTGTCTCAAAGATGTATTTGAGCTTGCTGCCGTTTTCAGCTAATTTTTCGAGGTAAGGCTTGGTTTCCCGTAGCGGATCAATGATGACCGCTTCACCCTCACTTTCGATATAATACGCCGCCTCAGCTAGGCAACCTGTATAGATTTGCTCTACTTTCATAGTATAGTGACTTTAGAGAATGATGCAAAAATATGAAAGTCTGTTCATGTATTCCTGTAACAATACTAAATTTCTTTAGGTTGAATGAACAGAACGGGTACAAAATTAGAGCCACCCATTCTTCAGCACAGTGATCTACTTCACATTGCCCAGGTTTTTTTGATTTTCTTTTATTGTTCACTAAACTACACTTTGCTCATCAAGGCAGCATCTTCAAACCAAATCCTCTCTATCTTACGTTAGAAATTGCGAAATCGATTATTGCTGCATGGGGGAGTGGAGAATTATGCTGAGCCTGTTGGTATTTGTTGTGCTGAGTGCATTGCCCGCTCATGCCCAGCAATCGCCCCAAAGCAATTGGCGACGAATTCAGCTATCGCATTGCAAAAACAATCGCCCGCTCGACACCCTCCTCATTTTGCCTCACACTGTTCAGATTCGGGA
>JAAFHQ010000473.1 GCA_013298445.1 Chitinophagales bacterium
TGGGAAGCGCAAATCCATGAAAACAGTTCCTGGAGTTGTGTGCACGGGGTAGAGCGCTGGCGCAGCAATTGTGGCTGCAACTCTGGCGGCCGACCCGATTGGAACCAAAACTGGCGGGCACCCTTACGCGAAACCCTGAATTGGTTGCGCGACGAATTGATCCCCATTTATGAAAGCAAAACGGCTGGGTTGTTGAAAGACCCCTGGGCGGCGCGCAATGACTACATCCAGGTGGTACTGCAACGAGGCAATGAGACTTTGTTGCAAAAATTCATTCAGGCACATGCTAGCAGAACACTGGATGAGGCGGAAAAAATCCAACTGCTGCGATTGATGGAAATGCAGCGGCAAGCCATGCAGATGTTCACCAGTTGTGGTTGGTTTTTTGATGAAATTTCGGGTTTGGAAACCGACCAAATTCTGCAATACGCCAACCGGGCCATTCATTACGCGGAGCAAGTGGCAGGCAAAGAGTTGCACGAAGCATTTTTGGAGCGCCTGGAAAAAATGCCCAGCAATGTGTACGAAAACGGGGCAAGTAGCTACCGCAAAAACGTCATTCCAGCCCGGGTGGATTTAGCGCGGGTAGGTATGCATTATGCGGCCTCGTCTTTGTTTGAAGAATACCCGGAATACCTCGAGATTTTCAATTACCAAATGAGTAGTGAGGAATTCCATCGCTATGAGGGAGGCAACCAACGGCTGGCATTTGGCCGTACCAAAGTGCGTTCAAAAGTGACCCTATCTGAAAAACATTTCAGTTTTGCGGTACTCTATCTCGGGCAACAAAACATCATCGGGCACATTTCGGTGAACATGCCGCAGGCTGATTTTGATGCCATGGAAGCCAAGTTGATACCGGCATTTGAGCAAACCGATTTAGGTGAAGTGGTGGGTGTGATGCAAGACTATTTTGGATCTGAACGCTTTACGTACTGGCACCTCTTCAATGATGAAAAGCGCAAGATATTAGGCGAAATCTCAGAAAGAAGCTTGCGCGCTACCGAAACCGTTTTCCGCGAAATTTACAATGACAACTACCAGTTGATGACCGGAATCAAGTTGAGTAAAATCCCGGTACCGGAAACGTACCTGACCGCGGTGAAGTTCATCCTCAATCACGACCTGGTGGCCATGTTTTCCAATGGAAATACCTTCAGCATCCGCACCTTGAAGCGACTAATTTCTGAGTTTAAAAAGTGGGAAGTCAAGTTGACCAACCGTTCCAGCCTTCGCTTGAACATTACCGAGCGGGTTTATCAAGAGTTGCAGATGATTCTACAGGAAAAAGAAAAAGCCCTGGAGCGCTTGCGCTTGCTCAACCTGGTCATGGAAAACCTCAAAGAATTGGAGATGGACCTGAACATCTGGAAAGGGCAGAATTTCTATTTCTCTGCTTCCCGGCAAATGAAACGTTTCCAGTACTCTATCCATTGGTGGGCGGAGTGGACGAAATTGGGGAAACACTTGGGAGTGAAGGCGAATAGTGAATAGTGAAAAATGAAAAGTGAAAAATAGGGGGAATCGAGATTGTATTGCTTTCCTTGTTTTTTACAATACTCTAGGATTTAATACCCTTTCTAAGGTGAACCCCTAAGGTGAACTAAGGTGTCTTAGGTGGTGAAAAGAAAAAAAGCCCTGCGGAGCAGGGCAAATATTCACCACCTAAGACACCTTAGTTCACCTTAGGGGTTCACCTTAGAAAGGGCGCGCCGTCGGCGCTAATTTGATTACCTTTCACTTAAAAAATACGTCCCACCCAAAGCGCAAAAGTAAGGCTCCGATCACTCCCAGAAAAAACAAGCGCACAAAACCATTTCCCCGCAAAATTGCCGTTCTGCTACCAACATAAGAACCAATCATATTACAAACCATCATCGGGAGGGCAATTTCAAAGCTGATGTACCCATGCCACAAAAAGAAGATCAGGGAAAAGACGTCGGCGACGACGTTGATGAACTTGGAGATGGCCGATCCAGTGAGAAAATTATAGCCGATCAAACTTACGAAGCCAAATACCAATAAACTGCCTGTACCCGGCCCTACAAAACCATTGTAAAATCCACAACTCATCCCAACCAGCAAGCCATAAACGGGGATCAGCTGCATACTAACCCTAAATTGCTCCTGGTGCCCCAGGTCCTTTTTGAAGTAGGTGTACACCGCAATAGCCACCATCAAGATCAAAATAATGGGTTTCAATACCTCAGAACTGACCAAACTGGAAAACCGCGCCCCCAAAAATGACATGGTTCCAGCGCCAATACCCCCATACAATACGGTGCGCCAAGGGATAGCCACCTTGCGGGAGTATTGCCAGGCAGCTACGGCAGTACCCATAAAGGATGCAAAACGGTTGGTGCCAATGATGCGTGGCACTGAAAAACTGGGAAACAGGATGAACATTGCCGGTGCCTGGATCAATCCACCACCACCCACAATGGCATCTACAAAACCCGCCAGGAGAGCGGCTAAACAGGCGTAAATCATTGCTTTTATCGCATTGGTGCCTGCAAAGTTAAGAATAGCTACAAAAGCATTACTTTTACCTGGTATCAGTTGTGAAATCGCTTTGTCCATGCGACAGTGCTAAATTTCCACCAAAGAACCTTGGAACCTCGAAAGTTTCATCACTCATTATTCATCACTCATCATTCTTTTACCATGCCTGCATACGTCATCGTTCAAGTAAAAGTCAACGAACCAGTTGAATATGAAGTATACAAATCACTCACCCCTGCATCCATAAGTGCATATGGCGGACGCTTTATCGTGCGGGGCGCTGCCGTAGAAACCTTGGAAGGTAGCTGGGCTCCCGGCCGTTTGGTGGTCGTGGAATTCCCGGACACAGCTACTGCTAAAACCTGGTGGGAATCGGAAGAATATGCCACCGCCAAAGCCATTCGGCAGCGCACCGCAGAAACGGAAATGATTTTGGTGGATGGGTTTATCCCCGCATCGCTTTGATGCCAATGCGCAAACCGGCAATAAACATGGACAAACCGGCAATAAATAGGGCAACAACTAACGTCGTCATGTGTGTTGGTTTTAGGTGAAGTATGAAATACGGAATGTTGCCAACTATGCATGAATGGCAGCAATGTTTTTTAGACAACGTGACAATTGGGGTGGTCGCGATGCAAATAGAACTTTAACAGGAGCGTAACTTTTTGAACTCAACGAGTAAAGAAGATGGTAATTTGTAAATCATAGTAGGCGTACTAAACCATATATAGAAAACATTTGTTTAAACGAATATCTTTGCTAACTTTGTCCAATGAAGATCGAAGAACTGATCAAGCAGACCAAGTTTGTTTCGCCGCTACAAAAGGCCATACTCAATCTGATCTATACCTACCATTGGCAGGGGGATCAGGCGGCAGCGCTATTCAAACCCTTTGGGATTACCATGCAACAGTTCAATGTATTGCGTATTCTGCGCGGAAAACATCCTGAGTTCGTGCCAGTAGGAGATGTCAAAACAGTTATGTTGGACAAAAACCCAGATCTAACTCGCCTCTGTGATCGATTGCAGGAAAAGGGCTGGATTGAACGGGAAACCAACGCCTGTAACCGGCGCCAGGTTCTGTTGCGCATTGCCAAACCAGGCTTGGAGCTGCTCGAAAAAATGGAGCCTTTGCTCCAGCAACAAGCTAAAAAAATGGACCATCTCAGCGATGAAGAAGCAGAGTTGCTCTCCAACTTATTGGACAAACTAAGAGGGTGATTTTTTTTGCCCTAAAATTCGTTTAAACAAATTTTGTTCAACCATTAAAACAACTAAAATGTCAAGTATTGAAAAAATTGCGGCTAAAAAACTCCTTTGGGCTGCGCCACTAGCCGGGGCAATCGCTGCCGGGATCAACAGCATTTTGTTCCTGATTGGTTCGGCCATTGGCTTAGTGGACGAGTCGGTATTGGTTCCTGGAATGAATACCCCCATTACGATTGGACCAGTAATTATGTCCTCCTTTATACCCAGTTTGGTTGCTGGATTGGTACTGGGCGTAATGAATTATTTCTTGAACAAGCCGTTTAAAGTGTTCAGAATTGTTGCTTTGGTGCTGCTAATTTTGTCTTTTGCCAACCCGTTTATGGGTATCCCTGGGATTCCGCTGGGCATGGGTATTTGGTTGAATGTGATGCACGTAGTAGTGGCCGGTACGGTGGTGTATTGCTTCGGTCGATTTACGGCAAAGGCATAATGCAGTGAAGAAATGATTTACAGATTGTATTGAAAGCCAAATCAATGCTTTCAATACAATTTTGTTGTTAGTAAAAGCTTTTGAAATATAATTACCAGATTGAAAAAAATGCCTAGATTTACACAATCGATTCAATCTATTCTCTTTAAATAGAACACATATATTTTATGCTTAATCTACTTCTTGCTCAGAAAGAAGCGCAATCACCTAATCATTTATTTTTGGGCACACCAAATATTGATTAAGTGATGAAAACTCAGCCTTATGCTTTGTTATGCGGTTTGTTGATGGGACTATTTTTCTCTCTTCCCCTTTTGGCTCAAACGCTAACGCCGGAAGAAATCGCGAAAAAAGCCGCAGCCGAAAAAGTGAAAAAACTGGCCTACGTCAAAAAATACTCCTGGCTAGCCATTGAAGAGATGCGCCGAACCGGAATTCCCGCTAGTATAAAACTCGCTCAAGCCATTGTAGAATCCCGTTCCGGCACCAGCCATTTGGCCACCGAGGCCAATAACCATTTTGGCCTGAAATGTGGAAAAGAATGGACAGGAAAAACCATGTTTCGCATGGATGATGATCGGGACGCATATGGTTTTTTGATCGAATCCTGTTTTCAAGCCTATACCACCATTCGGGAGTCTTATATGCGCCACTCCGACCATTTGTTGAACCCTGCCAAAATGGATCGCTACGGCTATCTTTTTGCACTGGATGTGTTGGACTATCGCGCCTGGGCGGAGGGTTTGCAAAAGGGGGGCTATTCAACCAATCCTCTTTATGCCCAGATTTTGGTGCAAACCATTGAGGAATTGGCTTTACATGAATTCGATTTGCGAGCACTAAATGAAACGAATGCTGGGCGAAATTAAATTATAAAACTTCATAAATACATAAAAAAAACACCTAGTTTTACCACATCTAAATTTTTAGTATTACGTATAGATTTTATACTTATTCTACTTCCTGCCCACCAAGAAGCATAATCGCTTACTCATTTATTTCTGGACACCAAACACTGACTGAGT
>JAAFHQ010000474.1 GCA_013298445.1 Chitinophagales bacterium
TTGCAAAATGGTGCCCACTCCGGCTCCAATCCATACCGCAGGTTTGTGTTTCACCCCTGCCCAGCGCATACCCTGAAATGCCAGGTAACTTTCTGCATAAGCCGTAACAACGTGCCCGGCTTTATCCACCTTTTCCCATTCATCATTGTTGCCAAACTTGTCGTTGAAAAAATGGAAAGGCCCCAATTCGTAATCCCGGTACCATATGGAATACAGCCCTACCGATGCAACGCCATAGGCCGCCGCCCCGCCAATGCCCAACAAACGGGCTCGTTTGGCATTAAAAGTATCGGCAGGTTCCAGCCACTGCCAGGCCTTTTTTTCCTGCGAAAAACCATTGATGATGGCCAGACAAAAAAATAGCATCAGGGTAATTCGCATGAGTGTGATTTTTTGGGTACTTGTTTATTATTTTTGGTACAAAAGTTCGTTTATACAGTTTCAACGCTTAAACGTCTGCAAAATAAACGTCTTTTCAAAACTCATCAATACCTAACGCAACATGAAAAAACTGATCCTGTCGCTCTGCCTTTTAATTTTTATAAGCGGGCTCAACGCTCAATCACCAGCTTATTTGGATGTAAAAGTAAGTGAATCCATGGAACGCCAGCCTACTTCCATGGAATACCACCTACGGGTAAATCCTGAAAGTGGAGAATACGATCTTGATCGCGATTTTGAAGCCCAACGCAAAGTTATGCGCTCACGCATCAAAGAAAATGAAACGCAGCTCAAGCAATTTCTGGAAACCAATAAAGTAAAATACACCGTAAATCGGGACGATAATTACGCCATCACCCAGGAAGACATGCCTTTTTCTATTTTTAAAATCAAGGTGGCGAACAAAACTGAGCTCGACAACCTGCTGGTTCTGTTGCGGCAATTGACTTATGTGGAAGGCAATATTGGGGATAAAGTTTACCCTCCTGCTCAAAACGATGAAGTCAACTTATTTGAAAAACTGTACACCAAAGCCCGCAGCAAAGCAGAAAAAATGGCAGGCATCATGAATTGTACCTTGGGGAAAGTCCTCGAAGCCGAAGAACTGGACCAAAAAGAACTGAATTATTATGGCATGGTAGAAGAAGGCAGCTATGAGCATGTTTACGGTATTCAAGGTGGCAATCCTTTGAGTTCAACTACGGTGATGTCGATGAGATTCCGCTTTGAGCTCTTCAAAAAGTAAGTACCTGGAAAAAAACAAAAACCAGGTAGTACAATTTCATACCAGCATTTGGCCATTTGGTCACCAAAAAATGGCTTTTCATCTAGCAAAGCCAATTTTAACACTTTTTCGAGCAACTCTTTTCCCTCCTCACTCGTCTTTGCTGATAAGAAGTTTACCCGACATGGCAACGCCACTAAACCCTGTGGCGTTGCCCTTTTTAACATTTAAACCTGATATTATGAAGCGTCTATTAATGTCCTTAGCGCTAGCTTTGCCTATGCTGCAACTGCTTGCTACTCTGCCGATTGAGAATGTACTATTGAGCACCCGAGTAGATGAACGCTCGCTAGTTGTTCAACTCGCCAATTTGCAAAAGGAAAAAACGGTACTCACGCTGGAAAGCCTCGACAGCCGTGAAACCTTCCACGAAGAAGTCATCCATGACCACAATGGCTACAGCGCCCGCCTCAACCTGAATGAAATGCCCAAAGGCCGTTACGTTCTGCGTGTGAAGCAGGGCAATGGCAGCCTACGCCAGGTATTGGTCATTGATCAACATTCGATTTTGTGTTCCAAAGTTGCGGCTGATTGATGAATCGGGCCTAGGCACAGTTAGTTGTCTGTCGCCAGAGAACGGTTTATCATCTTCATAAAGCCATCAGATTAATTGAATCATTAAGTATTCCATGTTGCTCATTTGAGTTTTGTTATTTTTGGTTTTTGGAAGCGGTTAGTTTGTGTGCGATAAACTAGCCGCTTTTTTTTCATCTTAAACCAATTTAAACCAAACTGGATATGAGCAAAAAATGGATACTCATCCTGGGTTTGCTGTACACTTACCTGGGCTTTGCGCAGGAAAAACAAGCCTTGTCGTATTATCTTCCAGAGATCACTTACGACCCTAAAATTCCCACCCCCGAAGCCTATCTGGGCTATCAGATCGGAGAATGGCACATCAGCCACGATCAACAACTGGCCTACATGCGCAAATTGGCCGAGCTTTCACCCCGCTTCAAACTCACCGAATACGCCCGCAGCTACGAAGGTCGCCCTTTGGTGTACATCGCGATTACTTCTGAACGCAATCATCAAAATTTGGCCGATTTAAAGGCCAAACACCTACAAGTCAGCAACCCTGCTGAGACTGATCGGGTTGATTTAAAAACCACGCCGCTGGTCGTTTACCAGGGTTTTTCCATTCACGGCAATGAGTCCAGCGGGGGCAATGCCGCCGCCCTGGTGGCCTATTACCTGGCGGCAGGACAAGGTCCGGAAATCGAAAAACTGCTCAATGAGGTGATCATCATTTTTGACCCCTGTTTCAACCCCGATGGTTTCCACCGCTTTTCCACCTGGGCCAATCAACACCGGAATCGCCACCTTACTGCCGATCCTCAAGACCGGGAATACAACGAAGTCTGGCCCGGTGGCCGTTTCAACCACTACTGGTTCGACCTCAACCGCGACTGGCTCTCTGGGGCACATCCTGAATCGCGGGGGCGAGCCAAAATTTTCCACGAGTGGAAGCCAAACATCCTGACCGATCACCACGAAATGGGTTCCAACTCCTCTTTCTTCTTTATGCCAGGGGTAAGTACCCGAGTGAATCCCATCACGCCCAAACAAAACCAGGAGTTGACCATCAAAATTGGTCAATACCATACCAAATACCTGGATGAGATTGGCTCGTTGTATTTTTCTCAGGAGGGTTACGACGACTTTTATTACGGTAAGGGCTCTACCTTCCCTGATGCGCAAGGGTGTATTGGTATCCTGTTTGAACAAGCCAGTTCGCGGGGTCATGTACAAGAAACGGCCAATGGTCTGCTCACTTTTCCGTTCACCATTCGCAATCAGGTGCGTACTGCCCTTTCTACCCAAAAAGCGGCGGTAGAACTCAAGCAGGAGTTGTTGGAGCACCAAAAAAACTTCTTCCAATCGGCCATCCAGGAAGCACGCAACGACACCCGGATGGGTTTTGTGTTCGGCGATCCACACGATCAGGCGCGTACTGACCGCTTGTTTGAAATCATTCGTCGTCAGGATATCGAATTGTATCATTTGGGTAGCAAAATCACTGTAGATGGCAAAACTTTTGAGCCCAATCAGGCCTTTGTGGTGCCGTTGGAACAAAAACATTACCGCCTGATCCGGGGCATTTTTGAAACCACGACCTCTTTTGAAGACAGTATTTTTTACGATATTTCCAGTTGGGCTCTGCCCCTGGCCTTCAATGTGCCTTATGCAGCTTTGCCTAAAAAAGGTACCGCAGGCAATGTCATGGGGGCAAAAATAACGGGTCCCAAACCCGAGCGTACGCCCGTAACCCCACCCGCACTAAGCAACTATGCCTATATGTTGGAATGGGAGGATTACTACGCGCCAAGGGCTTTGCAGTTTTTGCAAAGCAAGGGCTTGCGCACCAAGGTTGGGATGCAGCCCATCACTTTGCAGGGTAAAAAGTACGATATGGGCACGGTGATGATTCCGGTCCAAAATCAAAATGCTTCCCCGGCTGAAATCCACGGGTGGGTAACGGCGATTGTCAAAGAACTGAATGTGCACATCGACGCAGTAAGCACAGGTTTCACGACCGATGGCATCGATTTGGGGAGCAACAATTTTCTCACCCTGCGCCAACCCAAGGTCATGATTGTGGTGGGTGAAGGTATGGGGCCCAACACCGCTGGGGAGGCCTGGCATTTGTTGGATACCCGTTTCGACATGGCCGTATCCAAAGTGGAAGCCGACGACATAGCCCGCTCCAACCTCAGCCGGTACAACGTAATCGTGCTGGGTGATGGCACCTTCCAAACCATCAACGCGGTTGGGGTGAGCAAATTGAAAGAATGGGTCAGTGCAGGTGGCACCATTATCGGCATCCAACGCGCGGTGACCTGGTTGAAAAGCCAGGGAATTGGCTTCACGGCCATGAAGGAATTCAATAATGCGGATGCTGCAACTGGCCGTCGCCCTTACGGTGAAATCGCCGATGACCTGGGTGCGCAGGAAATCCCTGGGACTATTTTTGAGGCGGAATTGGATTTGAGCCATCCCCTGGCTTTTGGTTTGAAACGCAACAAAATGCCGGTTTTCCGCGATGGCGAGGTCTTTATGGAAAAATCGAAAAATCCTTATGCATCACCGCTGGTGTATACGGCCAATCCATTGATGGCTGGTTACCTGAATCGCAAGTATACGGATATCGTAAAAGGTACTGCGGGGATCGTGGTCAGTGGTGCTGGCGCTGGTCGGGTGATTTTTATGGCGGACAATCCAAATTTCCGGGCGCATTGGTATGGGACAAATCGTTTGTTCCTGAATGCGGTGTTTTTTGGGAATTTGGTGAGTGGGGCAGGATTGGAGTCGGAGCGGAGGGAATAACTGAGGTGGCCCTGTAGTGTCTGGGGATTCTTAGGTGGCGAGAATATTTTTTCTTTTTCACCACCTAAGAATCCTAAGACACCATAGGGGCACCCTAGCGTTTTTTCCCCAACAATTTCCTATCTTTCGCACAACAGTTCCCAAGTATGAAAAGATTAGGCTTCCTAACCCTTCTATTGCTGAGTTGTAGTGCTTTTGTGTACGGCAAAATCCGCCTTGAGGTGAGGGTTAGCACTCCCCTGCCCCTGCCAGAGTCAGGTTTGTATTTGGCGGCAAGTTTCAACAATTGGAATCCAGGGGACCCTGCTTTTAAATTTACCCAACGTACGTCCGATCTATTTTACATTGAATTAGATCAAGAGATTCTCCACTTTGAATACAAAATCACTCAAGGTAGTTGGGCTTATGTGGAAAGTGACTCAACGGGCACATTTATGCCTAGCCGCAAGTACGATTTTTCGCCAGGGCAGCAGCTTGTCCAAATTGATGTACTGGGTTGGGAAAAACGGGCTTTTTACCAAATGGTCATCAAACAGATCCCGGCCAATACCCCCCACGATGCGACCATCTACCTCGCTGGAAACTTCAACAACTGGAATTCCCGCGACGAAGCACATCGCCTGTACCGCCAGGCCAATGGTACCTACCGCGTCAATTTTTCCACCGAACTGG
>JAAFHQ010000475.1 GCA_013298445.1 Chitinophagales bacterium
AAGTCTAAACTTTAGATGCGCGGCCATTTCATTCTTTTTATCTACTTACTGGTCCCCATTCTTTCTAGTAGCCAATCTACAGAAATCGACAGCATGAAGCAGTTATTGCCCAGTCAAGCTGCTGCTGAGCGACTCAATACGTTACTGTGCATTTCCTTTCAGTCTTTCGAATTCAGTGCCGGGGATGCACACCAATATGCCTTGAAGGCACTTGCAGAAGCTAGAAAAATTAAAAATCGACCTGGAGAAAAACATGCCCTCACCTTGATTGGAGAATACCATCATAAAACCCGTGACTACCCTAAAGCTCGTGAATTTTTACGAAAAGCAGACCAAATCAGTCTCAAAGAAGGCGGGAATCTCTATACCGCATACAATTATGTCATTTGGGCGAATATTTACTTAGAGGAATCCCAAAGTGATTCTGCTCGGGTTTGCTTCCAAACAGCGTTTAAACTCCTTGAAAAAGAGAGCCATTACAAAATTAAGTATTATTGCTATTTGCGTTATTCAAGTTATTTATTTGATCAGAATCAACTAGACGAAGCCAAAAAGATTCTGGAAGGCTTATACATAGATGCTTTAAAAAACCATGCTGTATCAAATCAACTAGAGTTACTTACACAACTTGCGGCCATAGAGAATAAAAAAGATGAATATAAAAAGGCTTATGCCTATTTGATGCAAGCCAAGTCATTGTTACCAAAAAACGACAATAGTTATGTGAAGTTTAATTTCCTCTTCCACCTTGCCCACTTGAAGTACAACATGGGCAATTATGTTGCTGCCATTACCCACCTTAAGTCAGTACTTTCGATTAAAGAAATAGATCACTATGAAGACATTAAGGCTGATATGACCGCATTGGCTGGAAATATATATGTAGCTCAAGGAGAATTAGATCTCGCTTTGAAATCATACCTGGAGGCGGTCAAAGTATATGATCGACTGAACTTGAAAAAGGATTTGGTGAATGTTTACCTTGATATCGCCTGGCTATATTTCAAACAATCTAACCAAGAGGAAATTGCCCGTTTCGCTAATATGGCCATGGAAATAGCTAAGGAAACTAAGAATGAAGAAGGCATCGCCAGGGCACATTCTACGCTGGGCACCTTTCTTTCCTCCCAGCAAAAATATACAGCAGCGATCCAAGAACATAAAAAGGCCTTAGCCATCGTTAAACGGCTTAACGTTCGCAAAAATATTTCTGATACCTATTACAATCTGAGCAGTTTATATGAGGATTTGGGGCAATTGGATAATGCTATATTTTATGCCGAAAAATGCATGGAAATGGATGAGTCAATAGGAGACCTCTTTAATTTAGGAATGAGTTGCCAAAAAATTGCTTCACTCCATATCTTACAAAAAAAATACGGCCCTGCAGAAGCCCTTTTAACGAAAGCATTGGCGCTGGCAAAACAGGCAACTTCACCAGAATTAGAGCGGGACATTGAGTTGCTTTTTGCTGAATTGTATGAAAAAAAAGGGGCCTTCAAAGCTGCAAATCAGCATTTGCGACTCGTTTCTGAAATAAACGATAGCCTCGTCAAAATTGCGGATATAGAAAAAACAGCTGAAATACGGGCGCTCTTTGACCTCGAAAATATAGAGTTAAAAAGTAAACATCAGGAACAAGCATTGGCATTGCAACGCGCCAAAATAGACAGTCAGCGCAACTATTATATCCTGCTTGTCATCATATTAATATTGGTATCCATCCTATTGCTTGTTGGTGTGTTTTTATTCAATTCTAGCCGGAAGAACAATATTAAACTGCGTAGAGAAATTGTGGAACGAAAAAAGGCTGAAGCTCAAATCCTTCAAAGTCAGGTATTGTTTGAAGAAGCTCAGGCCATTGCCAACGTGGGAAGTTGGGAATTCAACTTAATAAACTCAGAACTACATTGGTCCAAAGAAACGTATCGAATTTTTGAGTTAGAGCATCATTCCACCGATGGATTGTATGAAGCTTGGCGGCAGAAATGCCACCCTGAGGATTTTATTGTACTTGAAAATGCGATACAAAATACCATTAAAACAGGAGAGTCCTTTCATGTTGAGCATCGTGCTGTGTTCCAAGACGCCAAAATAAAATACATCGCCTGCATTGGTGAAGTGGTCAAGAATGCTGAAGGGCAAGTAATTGGATTAAAAGGTACCGATCAAGATATTACTCCGCAAAAGCAAGCTGAAATTGCCAAATCGGAGTTTATGGCGAGTATGAGCCACGAAATCAGAACCCCAATCAATGGAGTAATCGGCATTGCAAACCTGCTAATGGAGGAGCAAATTAGCCCCACGCAACGTGAATATGTGGAGACTTTAAAGTTTTCTGCACAACACCTATCCAGTATCGTTTCAGACATTCTCGACTTTTCAAAAATCGAATCGGGAAAGCTTGTTTTTGAAAGCATTCCTTTTAATTTGAATAAGGTAACTGCGAATTTGTTTAGGCTTTTTGAACCCACCGCAAAAGAGAAATCTATAGCATTGACCTTTGTACCGGATCCTCGTATCGACTATCTCTTATCCGGCGATTATGTGAGACTAAGCCAAATCCTATCCAATCTGTTATCCAATGCTATAAAATTCACAGAAAAAGGCACCGTAGAACTTGCCTATACTTTGAAGGAGGAAACGCAAAGTAGTATCCAGGTAAACTTCACCATAAAAGATACTGGCATTGGGATTTCCGCCCAACAGCTTAAGCAAATATTTGAAAATTTTACGCAGGCTGATGTTAGCACTACCAGAAAATACGGCGGAACTGGCTTGGGGCTTACCATTAGTAAAAATCTTGTTGAACAACAAGGCGGAACGATTGCTGTAGAAAGTCAGGTAGGCCAAGGATCTGTTTTTTCGGTAGACTTGAGGTATGATAAACACGAAAGCCTTCCCAAGGCAGGCATCGCAGCAATTGCAACCCCAGCCCCAATGAATCTCCATGGAATGAAACTTTTAATCGCCGAAGATAACGACGTAAATGTACTTGTCCTAACCACCATGTTAAAGAAATGGGACGCGGAATTCACGGTTGCAAAAGATGGCCAGGAAGCGATTGACTTCGCAAGAACGAATGATTTTGACGCGATTATTATGGACATTCAAATGCCCAATGTAGATGGGATAGAAGCAACTCACGCGATCAGACAATTCACGGATAATCGAAAACGCAATATCCCCATCATCGCTTTTACTGCCGAGGCAACACCTGAATCCCATCAAAAATATTTGAACTCCGGCTTTAATGAATCTTTGATCAAGCCGTTTAAGCCAGAGCATCTGTTTAGCGTTTTAAAAAAGTACCAGGGCCTGAACCTACAAGATTCGTAAATAAATGTACTTTTACAACATCCCCCCAAAGGGTTTAGTGAAATTCTTTTTCCACTTTTCCTTTATTTAGATGGCTACAAAAACATACGATGTCATAATCATCGGCGCCGGACACAATGGGCTGGTCGCCGCAACTTACCTGGCAAAAGCAGGCAAAAAAGTCCTGGTGCTGGAAGCAAACGCTGAAATCGGTGGTGCCACCGCCAGTGTACGAGTTTTTCCCGATTTTGATGCGCGCCTGTCGCGTTACGCTTACCTGGTTTCCCTCTTGCCTGATAAAATCATTCAGGACCTAAAGCTTAATTTCAAGTGTTTGTCCCGGCGAGTGGCCAGTTATACCCCGTATGCTGCCCAGGGGAAAAATGCCGGCCTGCACGTTTCCAGAGTGTGGGATGAACAAACGGCTGCGTCCTTTGCATCATTGGAAGGGGGCGAAGCCGAGATGAAAGCCTGGCAAAAATTTTATGGCGAAATAGAACCATTTGCCCAGCGCATAGCTCCCACGATGCTAAAACCATTGCCATCCCGCTCACAACTCAAAAAAGAAATCGGGCTTGATCGGGTCTGGGACTATCTAATTGAAGAACCCATTGGACAAGCCATCGTCAACAATTTTAAGCATGATGTGGTGCGAGGAGTGGTGCTTACAGATGGGCTCATTGGCACCTTCACTTCCGCTTATGATTTGCAGGCCAACAAATGTTTTCTTTATCACCTGATTGGCAATGGAACGGGCGAATGGAAAGTACCTCAGGGTGGTATGGGCGCCTTGGTACGTGAGTTGGAGCGTGTAGCGCTGGCATCGGGCGTCTCCATTTTGACCAATAGTCGAGTTACAGCTGTGCAATCTGACGAAAAAGAAGTATTGGTAAGCCTGGAAAATGGAGATCAATTTTCAGCGAGTTACCTGCTCTCCAATACTGCGCCACAAGTGTTGGCAAAACTGCGTGGAAAAACCCCTCCGGCCAGTTTAGAGGGTTCGCAGATGAAAATCAATATGCTGGTCAAACAATTGCCCCGGCTTAAATCGGGCGCTGACCCGCGCGATGCCTTCGCTGGGACCTTTCACATCAACGAAAGTTTTTCGCAACTGGAGTCTGCCTACCAGCAAGCAAAAGCTGGAAGTATCCCCGCCCCGATGCCCCTGGAGATATATTGCCATACCTTAACCGATACAAGTATCCTGAGCACAGAATTGCAGCAGAAAGGATACCATACGCTCACGCTTTTTGGAATGCATACGCCCGCAGCCTTGTTTGATGACAAGCACGACGCCCAGCGAAGCCTTGCCCTGCAATCTGCCATCGACTCCCTTAATGAATATTTGCTTGACCCGATAGAATCTGTGCTTGCCCAGGCCCCAAATGGTGAATTGGCCATCGAAGCCAAAACCCCACTCGACATAGAAGCGGAGGTTGGCCTACCTCGGGGAAATATTTTCCATCGGGATTTAGCCTTCCCTTTCCATGAAGAGGGCGAAGCGCCTGCTTGGGGGGTGGAAACGGACGATCCACGCATTTTTATTTGTGGCGCAGGTGCCATCCGCGGGGGTGGCGTAAGTGGAATTCCTGGGCACAACGCAGCCATGGCTGTGCTTGAGCGTGGGTAAATGTACACACCACAATTATTCTTTTTTTTACCTTGCCTGGACAAAACCGGACGTATGAAAAATTCCCACATTTTTTCCCTGACCATCTGCCTTTGCATTCAGGCGTTTTTTCTCTCGGCCCAATCCTACGTGCCCATCGCCCAAGAATCCAAAATAAAAATCAAACCTGCCATCGCCCTAAAAGCCTATGGCTTCCCCTTGGAAGATGTACACTTGTTGCCCGGTAGCCCATTTTACACCGCGATGGAAAAAGACGCCGCCTATTTGCTCAAA
>JAAFHQ010000476.1 GCA_013298445.1 Chitinophagales bacterium
ACCCATTTACGACTTTACCATTCTGGACAAAATATTTGACACCTACCTCCAACGGGGTATCAAACCGATGGCGCAATTCAGCTTCATGCCCGAAGCCCTGTCCACCAATCCTCAACCTTACGAGCACCATTGGCAACCCGGCATGCCTTACGATAAGGTCTATACCGGTTGGGCTTACCCACCAAAAGACTACAAAAAATGGGCCGATCTGGTCTACACCTGGGTAAAACATGCGGTGGAACGTTACGGCAAAGCCGAGGTAGAAACCTGGTACTGGGAACTCTGGAACGAACCCAACATCGGCTATTGGAAAGGCACGGTAGAGGAATATTGCAAGTTGTACGACTACACCGCCGATGCAGCCAAAAGAGCCTTGCCGACCATCCGCATGGGTGGCCCCGAAACAACCGGGCCAAGCTGGAACAAGGCGGCTGATTTTTTAAAAACCTTCCTCACCCACTGCGTTTCAGGGAAAAATTATGCGACTGGGAAAATTGGTTCACCCCTGGATTTTATCACCTTCCATGCCAAAGGTGCACCCAAAATTGTGGATGGGCACGTACAAATGAACATGGGTACTCAACTGCGCGACATCTCCGAAGGTTTTCGCATTGTGGCCTCCTACCCTACCCTCAAAGGTTTACCGATCATCATTGGGGAGTCGGACCCAGAAGGTTGCGCCGCTTGTGGCATGAAGACCAATCCATCCAATGCCTACCGCAATGGCACCATGTATTCCAGCTATACCGCAGCTTCTTTTGCTCGCAAATACGCTTTGGCAGATCATTTCAAAGTGAATCTGAGAGGAGCGGTGAGTTGGTCCTTTGAGTTTGAAAACCAGCCTTATTTCTACGGTTTCCGCGATTTGGCCACCAATGGCATCGATAAACCCGTACTGAACGTCTTCCGCATGTTCGCCCTCATGAAAGGCAAACGGGTAGAAGTGAAAGGCAACCAAAACTACAGCTATACCGCCATTCGGGATTCCAGCGTACGCGGCCCCAAAGCCGATATCGATGGCATTGCCAGCAAAGACTTGCGCTCAGTAGCGGTCATGCTTTGGCATTACCACGATGATGATGTAAAAACAGGCAAAGCGAGCATTGAACTCAACTTGAAGGGCTTTACTGCCAAAACGCTCAACCTGCACCATTACCGCATTGACGACGAAAACAGCAACTCCTATGAGGTATGGAAAAAAATGGGCTCGCCGGAAAATCCTACTGCTGAGCAAATTGCGATATTGGAAAAAGCTGGGCAATTGACGTTGATGAGTTCGCCCGCTTATGTAAAAACGAACAACGGAGCTATAAAAATGGAGATTGAATTGCCAAGGCAGGGCGTTTCATTGTTGAAATTTGACTGGTAAACTGTTGTTACTATCCCGGATTGGGTTGTTGATCTCCTATTCATTTGGGCTGATCAATAACACCTATCTTTGGCATAGATCAGCTTAAAATCAGGCGTATGAGAACTTTATTGTTGTTACTGATAGGTAGCCTTGGCGTATTAAATGCTCAAGATTCGCACAAAAACGATACCGCCATTGAACTCCAGGCAAGCACCCCTTGCGATGAAGTGATGAAGTCCATGCTCCACATCAAGGAGACTGGTGTAATTGATTTTATCCGCTGGAATTTGGTTTTGGCACCAAACAAATCCTTTGAATTGAACATCAAATATGGTGAAAGCAAGCCCAATACAATGGGGTTTGTGATAGAATACCACCAGGAGATCAAAGGGACATTTAGCACTCAAAAAAGCACGACCCCAAAAGGGGACATCTACCAATTGAGTGCTGTGAATTCCGACCTTCGACTTTCGCTGCTCAAACTCAATGAAAACCTTTACCATTTACTCGACTCCGATCAACAACTGATGGTGGGCAATGGTGGCTGGAGCTATTCGCTGAACCGCAAAAATCCCACTCGTCAAAAAGCAGCCTTCCCCACCTTGGCCACGGCTACCCTGACCAAAGCGACGCCCTATGTGGCTGTTTTTGATGGAAGAACACCTTGTACCGAATTGGCCAATGAATACGCCATTCCAGTAAACAATGAATGCATCAAATTGAAATGGCGGTTCACCTTGTACCGTGATTCCGTCACTTTGAAACCGACGACTTATACAGCGATCAGAATCTTACGCCGGGCTCAGCCAATCACGGGCACTTGGTCCATTGAACAAAAAGGGAAAACCATGATTTATCAGCTCCATCCTGATGACAAAAAGGATGAGGCCTTGCAATTTTTGGTGGGAGATGACAATGTGCTGTTCTTTTTGGATAAGCAGCAGCGGCTGATGGTGGGAGATGAGAATTTTAGTTTTGCGTTGAATCGGAAGCTGAAGTGACTTGGGCATCCCGAATTTCCACGGGAATTACCAGAGCGACATTTTTTAAAGCAAAGGACTCAAAGGCAGCACAAAGGACACAAAGTTAGACGTTGACGACGCTTCGCTTTGTGGGCTTTGTGCTGTCTTTGTATTCTTGATTTTGGTTCGAAAATTTAGAATGATTCGCGGTCATTCCTTACTTCGTCGCCTCCACAATCGTAATAAATTCCTCCGCCTTCAAGGAAGCGCCACCTACCAGGCCGCCATCCACGTCAGGTTGGGCAAAAAGTACGGCTGCGTTGCCACCATTAACACTACCACCATAAAGGATGGTTGTAGCATCAGCAGCTGCCGCGCCATATTTGCTAGCCAGTAGGGCACGGATCGCTGCATGCATGTCCTGAGCCTGTTCTGGAGAAGCGGTACGCCCGGTGCCGATGGCCCAGATGGGTTCGTAGGCGATTACTACCTTGGCAAAATCTTCGGCGCTCAGGTGGAACAAACCAGCTTTGATTTGTGCTTCCACGTGGGCGATATGGGTGCCCGCATCGCGAATATCCAGGCTTTCACCGCAGCAAAAGATGGGCAATAAACCACCAGCCAGAACTTTGTCTACTTTTTTGGCCAGCAGCTCATCAGACTCGGCAAAGTATTCGCGGCGCTCGGAGTGGCCCAAGATCACGTAGCTTACTCCTACAGATTTCAGCATTTCGACTGAAATTTCACCAGTGTAAGCACCTTTGTCTTCTTGGTGGCAGTTTTGGGCACCGGTATACAAATTGCTTACCCCATTGATCAGCTCTTGTACCAATGGCAGGTGAATAAAGGGGGTACAAAGCACCACCTTCGTATCGGAAGGTTTCAGGCGCGTTGCAATTTCGGTTGCCAACTCACGGCCTTCGCCGTAATTTTTGTTCATCTTCCAGTTGCCAGCAACGATTTGTTGACGTGTTTTCATGTTTATTTTATTTTAGGGTTCCAAGTTTGGAATCCTACAAAGTTTTTTCGGTTTTGCGTTTTTCCTTGCCCATTTCCGCATATTTCACATTGGCTTCGATGCGGTGGCCAGGGCGGGACCATTTGATTTCTTCGGCGACCGCCACCTCTTCCTCTTTGATTTCAGGCACAAAACCATCGGCAAAGGGGCGTTTGGGCAACAAACCCAGGGCATTGAACATATCCATGTCCTCGTAAGCGTCTGGATTCGGGGTAGTGAGCAGTTTCTCACCAGCAAAAATAGAACCCGCTCCGGCCATAAAACACAGTGCCTGACCTTCTTGGCTCATTTCGGTACGACCTGCGGACAAACGTACCGTGGTTTGAGGCATCACGATTCGGGTGGTAGCTACCATCCGAATGATGTCCCACATTGGGATCGGCTCAATGTCTTCCATGGGTGTACCTTCTACTGCAACCAGGGCATTGACAGGTACCGACTCGGGAATGGGATTGAGCTGAGACAAGGTCAACAACATCTTGCAGCGGTCTTCAACCGATTCACCCATGCCAATGATGCCACCGGAACAAACCGAGAGGTTGGCTTTGCGCACATTGGAGAGGGTTTTGAGGCGATCGTCGTAGCTGCGGGTAGAAATGATGTCGTCGTAATATTCTTCAGAAGTATCGAGGTTGTGGTTGTAGGCATACAAGCCTGCATTGGCGAGGCGTTTGGCCTGGTGCTCGTTGAGCATGCCCAGGGTACAACAAACTTCCATGTCCAGGCCACGAACGGTTTTGACCAATTCAATGACGTGGTCAAAATCGGCATCGTCCTTGACCGAGCGCCAGGCTGCGCCCATACACAAGCGGGAAGCACCAATCGCCTGGGCCTGAAGGGCTGCGGAACGAACGGAATCCACACTCATCATGGGTTCATTTCCGACACCAGTGTGGTAGCGAGCGGCCTGTGGGCAATAGCCACAATCTTCAGGGCAACCACCTGTTTTTACCGAAACCAAAGTGCTGATCTGCACTTCGCGAGGATTGTGGTGTTGGCGGTGCACAGTAGCCGCCTGAAAAACCAGTTCCAACAAAGGAGTATGATAAACTTCCAGGATCTCTTCTAAAGTCCAGTGTTTTTGTGTTTCAGCCATGTTTGAGTTTTTATTGATAAAACGTTAGTAGTAGGGCAAAAATAAGTGTTCATTTTTCTTGAGCCAAAGGATTAGATAAGACACTTAAAATGAACCGTTTACTTATCTAATCCTTTGGCAAAATGAAGCACTTATTTTTTTGTCGCCCTTACCAACTATTTATTCCCTTTACGCAGCAAAATGCTGACCGAATTCCCACCAAAACCCTGGGCATTGACCAGAATGGTTTCGGGTGCCGGGATTTCCGTGGTAGCGGCGGCAAGATAGGGAATTCCAATAAATTGACCGTGGATTAACATCAACAAGGCAAATTCCAAACTCAGGCCGCCCGATGCGCCCAAGGTATGGCCCAGTTTCCATTTGTTGTTGGTCACTGCGGGCATATCGTGGCCAAACACCGCTTGGATGGCGTGCATTTCGGTGGCATCTCCTTGTTTGGTGCCGGGAGCGTGAGTAACCACCACATCCACTTTGGGGCAGCCCGCTTCTTCCCAGGCCATGCGCATGGCGCGTTGCAGCCCGTCCGCATTTTTGGTGACGTTGGTGGGCGTCCCGCCCCATTCGGTGGTGAAGCCGATGCCTTCAATCCAGGCGATGGCTTCGGCGGGGTCTTTTTCCATACAAAAACAGGCCGCTCCTTCTCCTAAAGCCATGGTGTTCGCCGTTTTTTCCAAATCCAAAGAACGTACCGGGTAATCGTAATCCTCCACCCCCGCCATGATGCGCAAGGCTTTCATTTGGGCGATGGTGAAGGGGGTCAAAGGGGCTTCGGCGCCCCCAGCGAGGT
>JAAFHQ010000477.1 GCA_013298445.1 Chitinophagales bacterium
CCCCTTACTCCCGGTATTTGGACTACCGATCGAATGGGTGGGAGAGGGTACAATGTTGGAGTCACCAATGCCGAAAACACCATAGGAGACAAAGAGGGCAATTACACAGCTACTTTTGGTGGTACGTCCAGCGCTTGCCCAGGTGTAGCAGGAGTAGCTGCGCTTATGCTTGCAGCTAACCCTGACTTGACTACGAGCCAGGTGAAAAACCTCATTAAATCGGCATGTGATAAAATTGATCAAAATGGCGGCAGCTACGACGCAAAAGGGCACAGCCAGCTCTACGGATATGGCCGCATCAATGCGCTTAAAGCCGTGCAATTGGCAAAAGATAGCGGAGGCACCCCACTGGAAGATCTAAATATAAGTGGTAAGGCCTATTTTAGCCGTGATTCGAGCGTGGCACTGGAAGAAGGCCAATTCACTAAGGATACTTTTACCAGCAATCGTTTGTTGGGCCTGGAACTAAAGGTAGAACCAGAAAGCAGCAAAATTGGCATTCAATACCGGCTGTTTATTCAAAATTTGGGAGGGACCGCATTTGCACAAAATGGTGCTTTTGCAGGAACTGACGATGCCAGGCGTAAAGTCATTGGTTTTCAAATTACCCTCTTTGGACCACAGGCCAGTTTGTATAAAGTGCTGTATTCTGCTAAATTGCAGGGGAAAAGTACAATTGCCTCCGGGCAGGATGGCTCCATCTGCGGTACTTCTGGCTTGACTGGAAATGCTATTCTTGAGGTCATGATTGAAATCAAAAAAATCTCCTAAAAAGCGACTCAATTTTTTTTTTGAAACATATGACGCTTTTATGATAATCCTTTTTGGCTTTTTTTTGATCGGATTTTAGCTGTTTAGCCGAAATTTGATTATTGTAAATATTTGATAATCTATTTGTTATTAATTTTGTCTTTACATTTTTTACCGTGTTTTTGTAAATTAATTTTTTCAAAAATTGTAAATTTTTAATTTAAACTACTCCTATCTTTATGTCGCACTTTGAACACTGAAGAACATGCTGAATATTTGGCACTGAACACTGCATTACAATTTAGTTCTATGAAAGTCTTTGCTACTAACAAACACCCGTACCAATGGTGCAAAAAGGGGATTGTAGTAGTGGATATTATTGCTCCACTACTTTAAATCTAACCTTTCACAAAAACCAGTCCCCATCTACACTGTATGCTGAACACACGTTACTTGATGTACCAAATGCCTTGTTTTGAATTTTTTATGTACCTTGATTACCGCTCCCTTTAAAATTTTCATAACCTTGCTGTAAAAACGCAAGGCATGAAAAACAGACTAGAACAAAGTTTCTCCCTTCCCTTCCCCTTCCTATTCACAATCTTCCTATTTTGTTGCTCGGCTTGTCATTCCTCAAAAAGCACAATGAGCGACATAAAAAACCAAAATACATTTGATTGGCAAGGTCACCGCGGTGCGCGTGGTTTGGCCCCTGAAAATACTGTGCCAGCTTTTTTGAAGGCATTGGAATTTCCAAGGATTCACACTTTGGAACTAGACATTGCTGTGTCGGCCGACAACCATGTTTTGATCTCGCATGAGCCCTGGATGTCGGCCGCTATTTGTTCCACTCCTGCTGGTGATGCAGTCAAAGCAGAGGATGAAAACAAGCTGCTGCTTTATCAGTTACCTTATGCTGAAATAGCCAAATACGATTGTGGGCGAAGGGGAAATGAACGTTTTCCTGAACAACAGGCCATGGCCGCACATAAACCGCTCCTAAAAGAGGTAGTACAAGCAGTACAAGCTCACTGTGCCAAAACCAAACGCAAACTTCCGCATTACAACATTGAAATCAAAAGCCAACCTGCCTGGGATGGGAAAAGAACCCCTCCTCCTGCTGAATTTGCCAAACTGGTTCTACTAGAAATCCAAAATCTCGGCATCACCAACTCTTGTTGCATTCAATCCTTTGACCCCCGAGTTCTTCGCGAAGTCAGGGCAATTGCCCCTCAAATGACGCTGGCGTTATTGGTGGAAAACCGCCGGGGGATGGAAGCCAATGTGCAAGAACTGGGCTTTACCCCAAATATTTATAGCCCGTATTTTGGCTTACTTTCGGCAGAAGTTGTGCAAAAAGCACACACCATGGGGATGAAAGTAATTCCATGGACAGTTAACGAAACCAGTGCCATGCAAAAAATGATCGAGATGGGAGTTGATGGAATGATTACGGATTATCCCAATCGAATACCTGAGGAAGTGAAAAGCGAAAAGTGAAAAACGAATAGAAGGCTCCTTCTTCTGGAAATAAAAGGTCTGGTTTAAAGACTATCGTTTATATTTGCTTTACACCACTGGCCTATCTGAACTGGTTTATTGGATTGGACTAAAATACGAGCTTGAAAAAACTGTCTGGCATATTCCTTTTGGCTTGTTTGAGCCTGCCTGTTCTGGGTACCTACACCTGGTTGCAGTATAAAAAATTGAGGGTCAGGCAGGAAGTAAAACAAGCTATGATGGCGGGTATGAGCAAAGAGCGGTTGGTGCGTTTGGCTTTTACCCAAGGTCAGGTTGATACTTTGTTGCATTGGGAACATGCTAGGGAATTTGAGTTCCAAAACCAAATGTACGATGTGCTGGAACAAAAAATCCAGGGAGATTCCATCGTTTATTGGTGTTGGTGGGACCAGGAAGAAACTTTGCTGAACCGACACCTGGATGATCTTTCTAAAAATGCCTTCGCGAGCGATCCACAACAACAAAAAGCACAAGATCATCTCATTCAATTTTTTAAATCCATTTATTGCAGTGTTCCAGATGCTTTGAACCCATTTCCGCTTGTTGCACCAGCTGAGCCTTCCCAAAGTTTAGTTTGGGGAGAAAAAAATGAGCATCATTCCTGGAAACAAAGGCCTCCTTCTCCACCTCCCAAATTGGTGTAAACCCATTTTATTTTTTGTTTGGATTTAGTTCAGGCACCGCGCTGTCCCTGAACCCAATTTCGTTTGATGGAACTGTTTACACCAATCAACATGAAAAGACTATTCTTTACTTGTATAGCCTTTTGGGCACTATCTTTTGTTTCTGCACAAGTGATCACCATACAGGACGCAGAAAGCAAACTTCCATTGGAAAATGCTACCCTTTCGAGCAACAATCCAAAAATATTGTTGACTACCAATGCCAAAGGGCAATGTGAAATTGCTGCCCTGGCGGGGGCTGAAAAGATTGAAATTCGCTATTTTGGCTACAAAACGCAGACTAAAAGCTTTGCGGAATTAACGCAGGAAAATTACCAGCTTGCTCTCAGCGCAACTCGGGTTTCGCTGGATCAGGTGGTCATTTCCGCCAGCCGCTGGAACCAAAATCAGCGCGACATTCCTTCCAAGGTGATTACCATTACCAGTCGGGAGGTAGCCTTACAAAATCCCCAAACCGCTGCCGATTTGCTCGGGGCCTCTGGCGAGGTTTTTATTCAAAAAAGCCAGCAGGGTGGAGGAAGCCCGATGATTCGTGGCTTTTCCACCAACCGTTTGTTATATGCAGTCGATGGAGTAAGGATGAATACAGCGATTTTCCGCAGTGGCAATTTACAGAATGTCATTTCCTTGGACCCATTTGCCACCGAGCGTACCGAGGTGTTTTTTGGGCCAGGCTCAATCATTTACGGCAGTGATGCCATCGGGGGCGTGATGAGTTTTGAAACGTTGAGTCCCAAATTGGCCACCGATGACAAGCCCCTGATCACAGGCAATGCCACGAGCCGGTTTTCTTCTGCAAACAAAGAAAAAACTGCTCATTTTGACCTGAATGTTGGATGGAAAAAGTGGGCGCTGGTAACTAGTTTTTCCAGTTTTGACTACGGCGACCTGCGCATGGGGCGTTATGGCCCTGATGAATACTTGCGGCCATTTTATGTGCAAAGACAAGGCACCACCGATGTTGTAGTGACCAATGATGACCCACTCGTACAGCGCCCAACGGGCTTTACCCAAATCAATCTGATGCAAAAAGTGCGATTTAAACCCTCCGAAAATTGGAATTTTCAATACGCGTTCCACTATTCGGCGACATCGGATTATTCCCGGTATGATCGGCAAATTCGCCTGCGCAATGGTCTGCCCCGCAGTGGAGAGTTTTATTATGGCCCGCAGGTTTGGGCCATGAACCACCTCAACATCAGCCATTCGGCCAAAGGGGGACTTTACGATCAAATGACCATTCGCCTTGCCCACCAATATTTTGAAGAAAGCAGGATAGATCGAGACTTGAACCGCACGGAACGACGCATTCGGGTAGAAAAAGTGAATGCCTCTTCCCTGAATTTGGATTTCACCAAAATCCTGGGCATCAACGGCCAATTGTACTATGGTTTGGAAGGTGTGATTGACGAGGTCGAATCATCAGGAACCAATGTAGATGTATCTACCAATAAGTCTGTTGTTGGCCCTTCGCGGTACCCTCAGTCCACCTGGTCTTCTTATGCGGCTTACCTTAACTACCAGTGGAAGGCTGGAGAAAAATTTGTACTGCAGGGAGGTCTTCGTTACAACAACTTTGCTCTTGACGCCGATTTTAGCAACAACCTGGCTTTTTTCCCCTTCCCCTTCTCCACCGCAAATCTGGACAATGCTGCTTTGACGGGTAGCCTCGGCTTTGTGATCAATCCCAATGAGAACCTGAGTATTCGGGCCAATGCCTCCACTGGATTTCGTTCACCCAATGTGGATGATGTGGGTAAAGTATTTGACTCTACACCAGGATCAGTGGTTATTCCCAATCCTGACCTCAAGGCTGAATATGCCTTTAATTACGAGCTGGGCATAGCCAAAGTGTTTGGAGATGTGTTGAAAATTGACCTTACCGGATTTTATACGACTCTGGAAAATGCGATGGTACGACGAAACTACACCCTCAATGGGCAAAGCCAAACCAATTACAACGGAACCCTGAGCCAGGTGCAAGCCATCCAAAATGCAGCGGTGGCCAATGTAATCGGGTTGCAGGCGGGCCTTGAACTGAAAATTGCCAAAGGTTTGTCTTTTTCCTCCCAGTTTAACCTACAAGATGGTGAAGAGGAATTAGATAATGGTGAAAAAAGCCCTTCCCGGCATGCTGCGCCATGGTTCGGTGTTTCCCGCCTGACTTATATTGCAAGTGGGCTAAATTTGCAGTTTTATGCCCAATACAGTGGTGAAGTGAGTTACGAAAAGCTCTCGGAAGAAGGAAGGGCAAC
>JAAFHQ010000479.1 GCA_013298445.1 Chitinophagales bacterium
GGGGTAAAACTGACAAAAACCTTACCATCAGAACTTGTTTCGCAAGCCGCTTCGGATCCGGTAACACTCCAATCAAATTTCTTGTAGTTGACACATGCTTTTAGTGAAGCAAAAACGGTGGTAATCGCTTGTAGGTTACCATTACTGATGGTCAAAGTAGTAAAACCATCGGCAAGGCCTTCGATACATACGTTAGCTGAGCAATTTTTGGCAAAAAGTGCGTCTAAGTCTCCTGGGTATTGAGAGGTCTTCGTGCGGGTAGGTAAGTTGCCATTTTTTTCTTCTCCAGCAGCTAAAGTAATGATTCCAGTAAACGCAGATGGTTCGAGTGGGTCAAAAAGCAGATCGCACATCCAGGCTTTGATGCAGCCCAAAAGGCCCACTGAGGTATTCTGTGAGAGGTTCCCAATGTTTTTAACCTTCCAGGTACCTTCCATGGTCATGGTCACTTCCACTTTGGAATAACCGACTGCGTTACAAGGTGCTTTTGGTAAGCAATAATCATTAGGATTGAGTAAAAGCCAGTTGGAGCTTTGCGTTCCGTCGCAGAGTGGTCCGTTGGTCGGATCACAAGCATCGGTCGCCACTCTGGCGCAATTGGTAGTCCAATCGGTGGCGATTTTGGAGATGTTCATGGGTGTCACATCGCAAGTTTGGGCAAACCCAAGCTGGGGAATTGCCATAGCAATGATCAACCATAGCCCCAATTGGAGATAGGTGTAAATTTTTTTCATGTCGTGATTATGATGTGTTCAATACTGGAAATAAAAACAAAAAACATCAAGTACTATTCGTAATTGTACTTGATGCAGATCTTG
This sequence comes from Chitinophagales bacterium, assembly GCA_013298445.1. Classification (GTDB taxonomy): domain Bacteria; phylum Bacteroidota; class Bacteroidia; order Chitinophagales; family Saprospiraceae; genus Haliscomenobacter. The sequence continues at coordinate 819 of JAAFHQ010000479.1, forward strand.
GCTTTCAGGTTTGAAGTGATGCTTGAGACTTGGTCTTTAAAGTTGATCAAGCCACTCACACTCAGTGGGATCGTCAGGGTGCCGCTGCCAGTGAAGGCATCCAGGTTCTTGGTAATCAACTCGGTACTTTGTTTGGCGTCTTTGAATGTTTCAGAAAAGCCATTTTGCTGCATACCTTCGTCCCGCACCGTTTTATTGAACTTGGCGCTGGATTGATGTACTTTTTGCGTTTGATTGGGCAATTGAGCCGTCAAATCCACACTCAACATCAAGGCATAATTGTTTCCTTTTACTTCCTTTTCAGCGACATCGGCCATAACCATACACTCAGTCATGATTTCCACGCTGCGCAAAGTACCAAGGTTCGGATCAAATTTGGGCAGGCTCAAGGTTGCGGTTTGGCTATCGTTCTGGAAAGTAACTTCATTGCAAGTTTCGGTAGGAACAATGAAACGATTGGCTTTAGTGTCAACACTCTTTTGAACAAAATCTGTCCACAAAAATAGTGTTACAAGCGGTAGCGCGAAGTACAATACTGTGTGCTTCGGTTTTTTTTGGATTGTGGGAGAATTATCCCAAAGCCTTGTTATTGCTTTGAGACAATACTCTAACCACTCGCTTCCGGCGTGGAGCAAGTCGTAATTTTTTTTCATGAGAACATTTTGATTTACAAAGTCATTAATTACCAGCGCAATAGATCAAAAAAGGCATACCTTCTCAGTCTATAAACAACAATCAAGTTTTTTATAGTAAAAAAAATACTACTCTGATGACTGAGTAAACAACTTAGTCACAGGTGCAAAACCGAAAAGTTAGCGTAGTGGTATTATTTGAAGTGCTAAAACACTACAAATCAAGCATTACAAATGGTACATGGTAGTGAAAGCGATGTAATAAAGGGAGTTGAACTTTCAGAAAGGGAGTCAAAAGTATTTAACAGTATAATTCTATTACAAGGCAAATGTAAACATTCATTTTGAAAAACAAAATGGTTTATGGTGTTTTTCAAAAAAGTTAACATTGGAAGGGAGCATAAACCGAAAAATCCTAATCCTATTTTTTATCACTGTTGCAATTTAACTGCTAATTTAGACGCAGATAATTAGCAAAACACTTAAAATGTACCGTACCTATATTTCCATTTTTGCGGCATTTTTTGCCCTCAATTTCGTGCTTTTCGCTCAATCCAAACCCATTAAAACGGCCAATGGACTCGTCAGTGGCTTGCAAAATGGGGCTGTCCGCAGCTACCTGGGGATTCCTTTTGCTGCACCACCCGTGGGAGATTTACGCTGGAAAGCCCCTCAAGCTGTCCAAAATTGGAAGGGGATTCGTGCCTGTACCAAGTTTTCAGCTAGCCCGATTCAAAATAAACCTGTTCCTTTTTCCATGTGGACCGAGGAATTTATTGCACCTCCTGAGCCATTGAGTGAAGATTGTTTGTACCTGAATGTGTGGACGGCGGCTAAATCTACCAAAGAAAAAAGACCAGTCCTGGTCTGGATTTACGGAGGAGGTTTCGTTTCAGGTTCCAGTGCTTGCGCCGTGTACGATGGGGATGCTATGGCCCAGAAAGGCGTAGTGTACGTAAGCATTAACTACCGAGTAGGAGCCCTGGGTTTTATGGCGCATCCAGAACTGAGCAAGGAATCCGGCTACAATGCTTCGGGCAATTATGCCTTCCTGGATCAAATTGCCGCTTTGCAATGGATCAAACAAAACATCGCGGCTTTTGGCGGCGACCCCAACAACGTGACCATTGCAGGCCAGTCTGCTGGTTCTTTTTCCATCAATGCCCTAATTGCTTCACCCTTGGCCAAGGGATTGTTCCATCGCGCCATTGCTCAAAGTGGCGGTTTGTTCAATAGAGCCAGGACTAAGTCTTTGGCAGATGCTGAAAAAGCCGGAGAGTTGTTCGCTAAAAATGCGGGGGTGAGTAGTCTCGCTGAATTGCGCAAAAAATCGCCCGAAGAAATCCTTAAAATTTCGGCCACTATGCCTGGTGGGAGCTTTTCACCCGTGAATGATGGTTATGTATTGCCTGCTGATGTTTTTGCCCATTTCCGGGCCGGGAAACAAAACCAGATCCCGATCATGACTGGCTGGGTGATGGGTGATGGTGGCCTGGGCGGCGGCAATCAGAACATCACGGCACAACAATTTAAGGCCAACAATCAAAAAATATACGGAGACAAAATAGAAGCCTTTTTGGCTTTATTCCCTGCCAATACGGACGACGAAGCGAAACAATCCTCCCTAAAACAGGGCCTCATTTCATTTGCAGTATTCAGCTCACACATGATGGCCAGCACCAATAGCAAAGCATCCTTTGTGTATCAATTCAGTCATGTTCCTGTAGACAAGCCTGGTTTTCCCAATTACGGTGCCTTCCACACATCCGAGGTGCCTTTTGCGCTGCATACCCTCAAATTATGGAATCGCCCCTGGCGACAGGTGGACTATGACCTGGAAAAAACCATGTCAGACTATTGGGTGAATTTTGCCAAAAATGGAGACCCGAACGGGCCGGGTTTGCCCGAATGGAAAAAATACAAGTCAGGTGAAAGTGCAGTCATGGATTTGGGAGATCAGGTTTTATCCAAACCAGGTTTATACAAGCCTGAGTTGATGCTCATTGAGGGCTTAAACAAATAGGGCATACCCTTAACTGAAAAAATTAAAAAAAATTCCAGTATCCTGGAACGATGCGCCTTGTAAAAAACACTTTCATTTGTACAACGCGCAGTAGTTTTTAACTGGCACTTAAAACCCAAAGCGGAAACCCGATGCCGCAGTCAAGTAGGGAAAAAATGGTTTCATTTTTATGAAAAATCCGATTGGAAGAAATTTGTTGTGCTTCGTTTTTGCCTCAACCTTATTGATTGCCAACTCTTGTAAAAAAGAAGAGGGCACAAAACCTGTTGAAAATGGGGGTAAAAGTACCGCTGTATTCAATGCGTCGCTTACTTATGGCAGCGTTTCAGACCATCAGGGAAACGTGTACAAAACCATCAAAATTGGTACCCAAACCTGGATGGCAGAAAATTTGCGTAGCACCCATTACCGCAACGGCGACCCGATTCCCAATGTAAAAGGCGCTGCAGATTGGGTCAAACTTAGCAGTGGAGCCTATTGCACCTACGGCAACTCAAATAATTCGGACAGCATTGCCACCTTTGGCAACCTCTACAACTGGTATGTGGTTTCAGATAGCCGCAAGGTTTGTCCCTTTGGTTGGCACGTGCCCAGCAAAGCAGAAGCCCAGACTTTAATGACCTTTTTAGGTCCAACTACTGCCGGAACTCAACTGAAGGAAGTTGGTTCCAAATGGAATAACAATACCGGGGGTACCAATAGCAGTGGTTTTACTGCCCTACCTACAGGGGTTCGCCGAAGCGACACCGGAGCATTCTCAAACCTGGGTGGATTAACCGGCTGGTGGACTGCTACGGAGAAAGACGCCAATTTTGCCTGGTTTCGGGATTTTGGAAATTATGAGTCTTCTTTTGAGGGGGCAAACCCTAAGCAATTAGGATACTGTATCCGTTGTTTGCAAGATTAATATTGCTGCAAAATAGTTGAGTAGTTGGTTTTGAATCTGGAGCCACCATAGTTTTGAAAGACTGTGGTGGCTTTTTTATGCAAAAAAAATACCCGTTTAGCTTGTAAGCCAAACGGGCATCCTTCTTATTCACTAGTCAGCTATTGTTGAGAGTAACTTAGTTGTTGCTCCGCTGGCACAAATTCAAAATCGATGATCCCGTTTTTCTTTAAGAACAACAAGATCCCCTTTACTGTCTCTTTCAGGGTTGGGTCTGGCCACCCCACTGGTGAAGCATTCCGCGCTGCCTGGAAGTTACTGCTGTCGTAGAGTTTGAATTCCATCGCTGAAATATTCTCTACGGAGCGCACCAAAAAGTCAAGCAGTGGGAAAAGCAGGTCATCTTTGGTGCAACGTTCCAGAATGACTGGTACAAATTGCTTGAGTGGATAAATCACAAACTCCCTACCCGTCAGTTCTGTGATGATGTCCGTAATGTCGCGCATATTGGAATACACATCCCGAACAACGTGGAAAGTTTTGTTGATGGTATCCGGCATATTGGAAGCGGCCACGATGTTGTGGGCAGCCCGATCTGCTGGTGAAAAACTGACCTGGTTTTGAGCATCCACCCCAATACCATAATTGAACATAAATGCAATCAGGCGAATGGAGATGTCAAAGTTATGGCCTCCCCCGTTGATAGATGGAGTGATCAGCGCAGGGCGGAAAATGCGGCCTTGCAGCCCTCGACTAAGGGCATCTTTCACAATTTCTTCCGATACCCACTTGGTTTGGCTGTATCCAAAATCAAGGAGGTTGATGTTGTCGTTCGTAGTCGATTCATAC
>JAAFHQ010000048.1 GCA_013298445.1 Chitinophagales bacterium
TAGTGCGCCAATTTAACTTGATAAAGTTGGTGCGCTAAAAAATACATATAGAATTTTTTTACAAATTCCTGACAAAAAGTTGCTTGAAATTTAAAAAGCATATATATTTACGCATCGATTTGAGCTATCTGCACACCAAACACTGAATTGAATCAAACATCACCGTTTGATAAAGTGTATTTCCTCCCTATAAGTACAACTTTTTTTCTACACAACATCCAGGTAGTTTGTACCTGTGCCACCGGAAACCTTGTTCAGGCTTCCCATTTATTTCGCATCCACTAGTGTGTTCGTCATTATACACCAGAGGGCCCCACTGTAATACTTGTCAGCTGGGGCACTTTTTTTTCTACCACTAGACTTTATGAACAGAAACTCACTTGGTCAGAACGGGGTCTTTTTGAGCTACTTTTCGGCTATTTTTTCGTCCGTAGCGCTGCTACGCACTCAAAAATAAGCCTCAATTAGCTCAAAAATCCCTCCGTTCTGTCTCAAGTAGCTTCTGTTCATAAAATCTTCCAAATTGGATTGTGTGGAGTTTTTGCATGTAGTAAAATTGGAGCTCCATCGATAGGATCCACAAAGGAAAGGTTATAGGCGTGTAGTGCAATGCCTTTATCTGCATAAGTGAGTCTGGCACCGTATTTGTCATCACCAATAATCGGGGTGCCCATAGCTGCCAATTGGGCGCGAATCTGGTGGAATTTACCGGTCAGGAGCTCTACCTCCAACAAGGCTTTTTTCCCATCGTCCTTAAGTGTGCGGTAAAACAATTGGCAGGCGTCCCGCTGCTCTCCAGCTTCGTCAAAAATTACGGCTTTTTTTTCTTTTTGATCTTTGTACAACCATTGGGTGAGTTGGGCTTCGGTTTTTTTGGGCACCCCTTCTACCACTGCGAGGTAGGTTTTTTTGACCTGCCGTTGCGAAAATTGTTCGTTGAGTTTGCGCAGGGCACTCTTTTTTTTGGCCAACAATAATATCCCCGAAGTCACCCGATCAAGGCGGTGTACAATGCCCAAAAAAGGCATGGAAGTGCTGCGCTTAAGGTAGGCAAGCACCTGATCTTCAATGGTATCATTGGCACCAATGGTTTTTTCAACGCTCAGGCCAAAGGGCTTGTTGACCGCGATCCAGGCTGAAGTTTCAGCAATCCACCAATTTGGTTTGTGTTCTATCATGTTCTCTCAAAGCTGTTGTACAAAATAAGCAGTTCCGCAAAAAAACCATTAGTTTAGAGCCCACAAATACAGAATTGTCACAAATAAGCACATTATGGAAGAAAAGTCAAGTCCTGAAGTTGTTGAAAATCCAACTATTATTGAAGTGATCACCAATGGCCCATTGCGGGTATTGGGTCCTTTGGAAGTAAAACTGGCGGATGGAACCATCGTCAATAAGCCTGGGCCACGCACTACTTTTTGTCGTTGTGGTGCCTCGGCCAATAAACCTTTTTGCGACGGTGCCCACAAGACATTGCCACCTTTTGAAACGGTAGCATCACAGGAATAACACCGAGGCAACGCACCGTAGAGACGCACGGCCGTGCGTCTCAGGTAAAATCGGGGCAACGTGTCATGGAGACGCACGGCCGTGCGTCTCTACAATCCGAAATTTTGCGTTGCCCCGATGTTACCATATTATCAAATAATTTATTGCGGATTATTCGCTTGGTTGTTTAAGTCTGGTGTTTCCGGCAAATCGGGATTGTTGTTTTCCACAGTTGCTGGAATAATTGCTGAAGGAGTAGTGTTTTCTTCCTTTTGATAATATCGGAAGAAATCGCGCTGAAAAATCAAAATATTGAGGACACCCACCGTGATGGACACATCTGCGATGTTGAAAACGGGTTTAAAAAAGAAATACTCCTTGCCGCCCAATAAGGGTACCCAATTGGGATAAATGCCTTGCCAAATCGGGAAATACATCATATCCACCACTTTGCCATGTAAAAAGCCAGCATAGCCCCCCTCGGCAGGAAAAAGCGTAGCCACTTCACAATAATGGCAGGATTGGGAAAAAATCAGGCCATAAAAAGCACTATCGAGAATGTTGCCAATGGCCCCTGCCAGAATCAGCCCGAAGCTGGCCAATACACCAAAACGGATCTTTTCATTGATGAGTTGGCGGATAAAAAAAAGCAGAAATATGACGGCAGCAATGCGGAACAGGCTCAGCGCCAATTTGCCGTAATCTCCCCCGAGGTCCCAGCCAAAGGCCATTCCATTGTTTTCCACAAAATGAAGCAGGGCCCAATCTAAGCCCAGGATTTTAATTTCAGCCCCGTATTCCATATGGGTTTTGACGCCGATCTTTAATGCCTGATCGGCCAGCAAAACCAAAAAAATCAAAATTCCTACTTTAGTGGATGGCTTCATAGTAAGATTGAGCGGTTGAAAAGGTTTAGGGAGGTTGAGAAGGTTTAGGCTACCGCGAGCGATTTTGACATGCCCTTGTCTAAGTCGCTCGCGGTAGCCTAAACCTTCTCAACCTTTCTCAACCTTCTCAACACATATTATGGTTGTTCTTCCTCCTCCTCGTAACCTTCCTCCTCGTATGCCTGATCGTCTTCCAGTTCATCCTCCAGTTCGTCTTCGAGGTCTTCTTCCTCTTCTTCAATGCCACTTTCCGATTTTATCTTGCTACGGCGCACCAATGCATTGGCGCGATCACCGTAGTATTCCTTGCGGTTTTTGGCAATTTCAATGGCCATGAACAAGGCTTCCCGGAACGAATCGGGATCGGCTTCGTTTTTGCCTGCAATGTCATAAGCGGTGCCATGATCGGGCGAAGTGCGTACCGCGCTTAATCCCGCTGTATAATTGATACCACTTCCAAAGGCCAAAAGTTTAAATGGAATCAGGCCTTGATCGTGGTAAATGGCCAAAATGCCATCAAATTTTTTGTAATAACCCGCGCCAAAAAAGCCGTCAGCGGGGTAGGGCCCCATAGCCAACATGCCGTGCTTTTTGGCTTCGATGATAGCCGGGCGGATGATGCGATCGTCTTCGTCGCCCAAAACACCCCCGTCTCCCGCGTGTGGGTTCATGCCCAAAACCGCGATGGTGGGGCGATCAATGCCAAAGTCGATCCGCAGGGTTTCTTCAAAGGTTTTGAGTTTGCGGGCGATCAGTTCTTTGGTCACTTTACCTGCTACTTCGCGAAGGGGCAGGTGGTTGGTCGCTACACCGATGCGCAACTCCTCACTGACCATCAGCATAAGGCTTTCTTTGCCATTGCCCAATTCCTGGGTCAAAAACTCGGTATGCCCGGGGAAAGGAAAGTTCGCCATTTGCATGGCCTCTTTATTGATGGGAGCGGTAACCAGGGCGTCGATGTTGCCGGCTTTCAGTTCTTTGACCGCAAAATCAAGAGCCATATAAGCATACTTACCGCTGACATCGGTGGGTTTCCCCAGCAGAATATTGACATTTTCCTGCCAGCAATTCACGATGTTGACCCGGTCGGGAAAAACCCGTTCGGCGTTGCGAATTTGCTGAAAAGGAAAATCTATACCGACGATGTTTTTGTGGTAAGAGACGATCTTGGAAGACCCATATAAGACGGGTACGCAAAAGTCGATTATTTTGGGGTTGGCCAGAGTTTTGATGATCACCTCCAGTCCAATACCATTGATATCTCCGATGCTGATGCCGATTTTTAGTTTGTCCAGTTTTTCCTGGGCTGCTGCTTGTTCATTCATCACAGTAAAAATCCTACGGGTTGCTGTAATTTTGATAGTTTTGCAAAGTAATGGTAAAAAAAGCAGAAAATTGTTTTGAAAGCTAAAAAATCCTTCGGGCAACACTTTCTCAATCGGGAAGAAATTGCGGAACGCATCGCCAGTAGTCTAAGTATTAACAACGAATTGGGGCATCCTGTTTTGGAAGTCGGCCCGGGAAAGGGCATGTTGACCAAATATCTACTCAAACAATACCCTTTGCTCAAAGTGGTGGAGGCCGATGTGGACATGGTTAATTACCTCCACAAATATTATCCCCAACTGGAAAATCGCGTGATCCCCGGCGATTTTTTAAAAGTTGACCTGGCGGCAGTCTTTGAAGGCCAGAGCTTCAGTTTGATCGGGAATTTCCCTTACAATATTTCTTCGCAGATCGTTTTTCACATGATCAAATACCGCTCCATCGTACCCGAAATGGTGGGGATGTTTCAAAAAGAAATGGCCGATCGCATCATTGCCAAACCAGGTGGAAAGGATTATGGCGTGATCAGCGTTTTGGCACAGGCTTATTACGAGGGCAAAACCCTGTTCAATGTGGATAAAAGTTGTTTTAGCCCACCACCCAAGGTACAGTCGGCGGTCATTCATTTGATCCGCAAGGAAAATCAGGACCTGGGCTGTGATGAGGGGCTGTTCAGGCAGGTGGTCAAAACCTCCTTTAACCAACGGCGGAAGATGTTGCGGAATACTTTGAAACCGCTATTCCCGGAAGGCAGTACGGCGTTGGAGGATGATTTTTTTCAAAAAAGGCCAGAACAGTTGAGTTTGGCGGATTTTGTGGGGGTGACTCAGCAGGTTGAGGCGTTGAAATAATTTTGTTTTGGTTACTGGGCAACCGCAAGGGTTTGCCCCTACGGTTAAACATCCATTTGCAAGATTCAAATCCCCTTGCTATCTTGGTCAGCAGTCCTAGAACCATTCAACTCACTCCTTAAAACCCTTTCTTCAAATGACCACTTCTCCTTTTTTAGGCGAGCTCATCGGTACCGCCGTTTTGATTTTGCTTGGCAATGGTGTAGTCGCCAACGTGCTGCTCAACAAAACCAAGGGCAACAATGGTGGGCTCATTGCCATTACTACGGCCTGGGCTTTTGCTGTAACCATCGGTGTTTTTGTAGCCCAAAAGTTTGGTAGCGCCGATGCCCATATCAATCCAGCGGTGACGATAGCTATGGCGATCAAAAACAATGACTTTAGCAATGTACTGCCTTTTATTGCTGCTCAAATGATTGGCGCAATTCTTGGCGCAACGCTGGTTTGGCTGCACTACCTGCCACACTGGGCTGCCACCAACGATCAGGGGCTAAAACTGGCTGCCTTCGGTACTAGCCCCGCCATTGCCAATGCTCCCGCCAACCTCATTAGTGAGATCATTGGCACCTTGGTGTTGATCATTGGGGGGAGTGCCCTCTATGCTGAAGGTGGATCCGGGATGTCGCCTTATTTGGTAGGCGTATTGGTATGGGGCATTGGCCTGAGTTTGGGTGGCCCAACGGGGTACGCGATAAACCCTGCGCGGGATTTGGGGCCACGGATTGCCCATGCGATTTTGCCCATTGCAGGCAAGGGTGGAAGTGATTGGGGGTACGCCTGGGTTCCGGTACTTGGGCCAGTAATAGCCGCTGTGATTGCCGGAGCGATTATGAGTGGATTTGGCTTCTAGGAACCATAAAAACCTACCAACTTATTTTCACTCGTTACTTAAATTCAAAAGAGCTTGGGGGCGATTTTACCCCAAGCTCTTTTTGAATCAGCTTGATGAAGAAGCACTAAGCCTCGTCGTCATCGTGCTTTTGTGCTGGCGTGGTCAGTACTTTGTAAAAAAAGTACGCGGTGAACGCTGCCACCGTAATATTTGCGCCAAGGTACATCAACAATGCAGTTGTATTCATGCTAGTTGTTTTTAGCTATTTAGTGAGTGAATCTACCTTCGCGCATGCGCTTCCGGTAAGCCACGTATACCAGTGCTGCAATACCCACCCAAATGGCCAAAAGCCCCAGGCGTGCAATGTTTTGGTAAAGGATGGTTTTTTTCAGGTGATCAATCACGGCAGGGTCGGTAGCCTCAGCAATTTGGGCGTACAAACCCGTATTCATGATTTTGTCCCAGTTCGCTGGCATACTCGCAAACAATACCCAACCCAGGATAACCGGAGTCACATATTGAATGATGTAGCGGAAAATGATCGGCACTTTGATGTCGGCACCCCGGGTGATTTCTTCCCAGCCTTTTTTCATGCCAAAAATCCAGGCGAACAGGATGATTTCGAAGAAGGCAAATATAACTAGGGATACAGTACCCGCCCAGTGGTCGTATTCATCAAAGACGCCATAGTTAAAGTAAAGAACGGTTGGAAGACCCAAAACTGCAACCGTAGCACCAAATGCCCAGGCAGCGCTCTCTCTTTTCCAACCAAATTCATCCTGCAGGAAGCCCATACAAGGTGTCCCCATCGCCAAGGAAGAAGTGATCCCGGCAAAGAACAACAAACCAAACCACATCACACTGGCCATAACTGCCAGGAAGGGGCCCCATTGTTGGAACAAAAACGGCAGGGTGCGGAAACCAAGCCCCAAACCACCTACTTTGTTCACCAGTTCCAGCATACCATCGATGCCAAAATACCCCACGGTAATTGGAATCACGATGGCACCACCCAGACATACTTCCACAAATTCGTTCATCCAGCCCGCGCTCATGGCGTTGAGTGCCACGTCGTCGCGGGATTTGAGGTACGAGGAATAACATTGGATACTACCCATACCCACCGAGAGGGTAAAGAAGATTTGCCCGGCGGCGGCCAGCCAGACCTTCGGCGACCAGATGGTGGAAAAATCGGGTGTCCAGAGGTAATTCAAACCTTCAGTACCAGCATACAGGGCATTTCCACTGCCAGGCTGCAAAGTCACCCCACGAATGGCCAGGATGATCCCAAACAAAATCAACAAAGGCATACCAATTTTGGCTACTTTTTCTACACCGCCACTCAAACCACGGGATAAAATCCAGGTGTTGAGTACCAAACAAATGATCCAGAAAACGATCGGCTGGGCATCACTTAAGCTGGTGTAATTGGTGAAGAAATTGGCCACTTCATCCCGGGTTTGACCATTGAAGGTACCTGCCACGGAATGCCAGATGTAACCCAAAGTCCAACTTTCCAGGTAGCAATAATAAGCTGCTACAGCCAGGTTGGTAAAAATACCAAATACCCCGATGTATTTCCAAAAGCCGTATTTCGTCATGGAATCGAGGATAAAGGGCGTACTGTGGTGGCCGTATTTGCCGCCGAATCTACCCATTGACCATTCCACGAACAATAGCGGAATACCCATCAATAAAAAACAGACGAGATAGGGAATGATGAAAGAACCACCGCCGTTTTGGATGGCCTGTACCGGGAAGCGCAGGAAGTTACCCAGACCTACCGCGTTGCCCGCCATGGCCAGTACCAGGCCAACTCGGGAGCCCCAGGATTCTGTATTGCTACTACTCATACCATTGTGAAGGTTAGTGATTGAATAAGGTTTTATTGGTAAACAAAGAATCAAATTTAAAAACTATTCCGCCACATCATACTTTCTACGGGTTTTTCTGTGCGTTGATTGTATTTGGCGTCGCTTTTGAGGTTGTAGTACCGTTCGATTTCTCCTTCCACTGCAAAGTAGATGAGTTGCCCAATGGGCATTCCTACATATACCCGCACGGGTTGGGTGCACGAAATTTCGAGGGTCCAGGTATTGCAAAAACCTACGTCACCTTTGCCTGCGGTGGCGTGAATATCGATGCCCAAGCGCCCAACGCTGGATTTTCCTTCGAGAAAAGGAACGGCGTTGTGCGTTTCGGTGTATTCTTCGGTTACGCCCAGGTACAAAATGCCGGGGTGGAGTACAAAACCCGTTTCAGGAATTTCGAAGTGCTCTATTTCGTTGTGTTTGCGGGCGTCCAGGATTTGGTCTTTGTACGTAGCCAGCCATTTGCCGAGGTGTACATCGTAGGAGTTGGTGCCCAAACAATCGCGTCGATAAGGTTCAATGACGATTTTTTTTGCCTCAATTGACTCCAAAATCTTCTTGTCCGAAAAAATCATGTGCTCGAGTGGTTTTCTTTGAAGTAGGGCAAAAATTAAACTTTATCGCCCTTTCTGAGGGCAAGGTACAAAATTAAATTTTACGACAAACTCCGCCACAACATGATGCTGCGGTCGTCGCTGGCAGAAATCAACAGATTGTCGTGCGCTGACCAGAGTAAGGCATTGACTGAATTGACGTGGCAATGATCGCGGATGGTGTTCAATACCTTATTCAATTTGAAACTTGTTGAGTCCCAGATTTTGATGGTTCGATCGCGACTGGCGGTAGCAAAAAGGGTGCCCGCTGGGTTAAAAACAATGTCATTGATGGTAAAAAGGTGGGCTGCTTGTGAATTGAGCAAATCCAGGTTCTCGGCATCCCAAACGTTGAGCAAGGCATCCCGACCACCACTGATCAGGTATTTTCCATCCGGACTGAATTGCACACAAAAAACCGAATGGTTGTGGGCTTTAGGGATTTTGGCTTTGATTTGAAAGGTATGGACATCCACAATATAGATGTTATGGTCGCTGGCGCCCACCGCAATTTCCTGGCGGATGGGGCAATAGGCCAGGCCTCGCAGGCTTTGGTGGCTCAGTTGAATGCTCTCCAAGGTACGGGCACTGTGGATGTCCCAACGGGTTAAAATGCCGTCCCCTCCTGCTGTAAAAACCTGCTCCCCTACACGCAGAATGCGGTAAACGCCCTTGCGGTGGTGGGCAATGTTTTTGGTGGCTTCTGGTTCAGCCAAGTCCACCCAATGCACGCCACCGTTCATATTGCCAACTACTACTTGGTTGAGATCGGGCAAATGTAAAAGCGAAAAAATTTGGGTATCCACCTTGGCAATCAGCTTGCCCAATTCAGGCGCTTCCATATCCCAACGCACTACCCAACCTTCGCCTGCTCCGGAAAGGAAAAAACGGGAATCATCCGTTGGGCTCAGGGCAAATACTGCGGCATTGTGGCCGGTGAGTACGGCGTGGCGTTGAATGTTGAAAGTGCTCTTCATATTCAGGGTAAAATCAGCTGTAAAGTTGAAAAAAATTATCTTTAAGCCTGATTTAATCCTTGTTTTTATATGCCAATCGTTTTACAAGAAGAAAATAGCCGCAAAAATTTCACCTACGCCATCTGGCGCATTGAAGAATCCGAAGCGTGGTTGTTGGAGCAATTACAGCTTAGTGCTGCTGAGCAGGCCCAGCTGGAAACGATTAAAGGTTGGCGCAGGATGGAGTGGTTGGCGGTTCGCCAATTGGTGGCAGCATTGATTCCTGGAGAGGAGCGGGCTATGCTGGTCAAGGATGAGTACGGCAAGCCACATTTGCACAATAGCCCATTACAGGTTTCAATTAGCCATTCCCATCAGTTGGCCGCAGCGATGGTGGGCGAAAAAGTGCTCGGCATTGACATTCAGCAAATAGTCGAAAAAATTGGTCGCCTGGCCCCGCGTTTTTTGAGTACGCGTGAACTGGCTTTCATCCATCCAGCTGAACACCACATTGCCCAGCTGCACGTGTGTTGGTGTGCCAAGGAGGCCCTGTACAAAGCTTATGGTAAGCGGGAAATCGATTTTTGCGACCACCTACTGCTCGATGCTTTTGACTATCAAACAGCAGGTGGCTCGTTTCAGGGCCGGGTTATCAAGGATGAATTTGAAGCCACTTTTGCGCTACAGTACCGCAATTTTGAAGATTGTATGTTGGTAACGGCAGAGCAAGTTTAAAAGTTGAGAGGTTGAGGCTACCGCGAGCAACTTAGACAAGAACATTGTCAAAATCGCTTGCGGTAGCCTCAACTCCTCAACCTCTCAACTCCTCAACTTTTACACCAACTCCTCTTCCCAATCCCCATCTCCCAACTGCAAATTGGCCAATTCATGCATCACGATGGATACGGTTACTGCCGTTACCAAAGTACCTACAATCGGACCAATGATAGGCACCACGAAACAAATCCGGAGAACCATTCCTACCGCCAGGGCGATGCCAGGAAAACGCAGAGAATATTTAAAACTGTCTTTAATCTTTAGACCGAACATCTCATTGTAGTTGTCCAAAATCAGGACGCCCATAAAAAAACAGTGGATAAAAAAGAGAACGGGCTCCTTAAACCAGCTTACCACAGGGATGCCTTCAATAATAGGCTCAATAATGGCAACTACCACACCTTCTATCGCCATACAAATGGCACCCAATACGGCGATGCGAATTTGAGCTTTGATGAAGTCGTTGAGGCGGGGTTCCCGCATTTTGTCTTTTAATAAAATGTCTACTGTGCGGTGGCAAACATGGAAAATAAAAATTTCGAGTAGGATCAAAACGCCGTAACGGAAGCCTTCGTCAGTAAAAAATTCCCACTGGTTTTTGACCAGATTGTTCACAAAATTGTCCATCGAACTCATCAGCGCCATTGCATTCGAGGTATCCACTGCATTTACGGATTCAAAAACATTCGCCAGGGTTCTGACGCCTGCGATGATGCCCACCAGGATCAAAATTTTGTTCACCCAGCCATAGTGCAGAAAACCTTCCCACAAGCGGTTTTTGCGAAAAAAACGCACAGCCTCCGGAATGGAGTGCAGGGTGTACAAGAATTGATTGAAATGCTCTTTCAGGTAGGTACGAAAGTTTGACATGGTGCGGTACTTGATTTTTCGTTCGGGAAAGTGCTCTAAAGATAAGATACAAAACAACTTTGATCTTTTCAAATTCCGATCAGTGTGGATTTTTTTTGGATCAAAGCGCATTTATATGGAACAAAGACGTGCAAAAACGGCGATTGGTTACGATTGACGGGTTAATTCCAACTATAAAGTTGAAGAAAATCCACCATTGGTTGAAGGCTTATATCCCTGGGTTGAATAAAGTTGGCAGGCCTTGTTCAGCCCTCTACTTTTGAATCATCAAACACAAACAAGTGTACATTTTTCACCTAAAAATTTCAAAACCATGTCAACTAAATTGATGATTCGCTTTTTCGCCTGCACCCTGGCCCTGATGACTTTGAGCTTTGTGAACAGCAATGCCCAATCAACTAGCATCCCAGAGCAAAATGCCCAGAATCGCCGCGAAACCGCCAAAAGTAATTCGACTACTCGCAAAGAAACGGCTACTGCTGGCCAGACCAACCGTGAAGCGACCAAGGGTGCCAACGGAGAAGTGCGCAAGTCCACTTACGACGAAAACAAAGGCGAACGGGAAGCCGCTGCTGCTGATGGCCAGGTGAGCAAGGACGAGGCGAAACAATTGGTAGACCAGAATTCAAAGGAGCGTCTGGAGAATGCCAAGTCCAATTCTACTGCACGCCAGGAAACCGGAGCGGCCAATGGTGCTGCCCGTAAAGGAGCTGCCCAGCAAAATTCGGATGCACGGCGCAACACCGCAGTAGAGAATGCCGCCAACCGTCGGACTAAAGTGAATTAATTTCTTCCCATTCTGTTGTGGTGCATTGGGATGACAGACCTCTGATTTTTCCCAAAGCATATCCAAACAAGCATCCCTTTGCACCACAATTTAAATTCACCTGCTCATGAAACCCTTATTCACCAGTCTAATCCTGATTTTGGTGGGCCAGCTTTTTGCCCAAAACCCCGACATCAACCGCTTGCCCGACACCAGTTTTCAAACTGAACAAATCAAAACCGCTTCCTGGACCATCTCCACCGCATTCAATAGTCGGGTGCTTTCGGCGGGTCGAGATTTTGGAACTAGTCAGGTTGGCCTATTCCCGGGCGTTTTTTACAGCCACCCTACGGGCTTGTACGCCGGATTGAGTGGCAGTATGTATGGCGATTCTGCATCATTGTCCTATACTCAGACCAACTTGAGCCTGGGATTTGCTGGCTCCTTCACTTCCAATTGGCGTTACGGTTTGTCTTTTGCCCACACCTTTTTTAACCCTGCTGAAGAAGGATTGCTAAGCAATGGCATTGGACTATCTACCGATTTGACTTTTGGTGCATTTAATTTAGGCACCTCCTTTACGGCTATGTTGGGGGAAGAAAATGGGTATCGACTCAACCTTTTTTCTTCCGGGTATTGGCAGCTGGGGCAAAAGGGATTCCTGGGCAATTGTGCCCTTGGGCCATCCCTTTCGGGCTTGTTTGGCACCGAAAACATCCCTTTTTACACCTTGCCTTTGACCCAATTTGAAAGGGCAAGCGGAGTACGCTGGGCGGAGCGCAAAAAAAAGCTACCCACCCCTACCCCACGGCCACGCCAAGAAAGTAGCAATACTATTTTTGGCCTGATGAGCATCAATTTGGCAGTACCACTTTATTACTACGCGGGCAATTGGACTTTTGGCCTGTCACCAAATTTGGTTATCCCGGTGCCATTACCTGGTGAAACCTATACTGAGGAACAAAGCAGTAGTGCCTTTTTCAGTTTGTCCATATCCCGCCAGTTTTAAGATTTTTTGTCGCTGTCCTAGGTTTTTCACCATTGTTGCTATCTTGTAAGCTGAAACCAAATTACAGAACTGCACGAGATGGAACAAACAAACACCAAGACCGCTTCCCCGCAACTGACCTTGAGGGAGCAATTGCCAGTATGGATTGTTGTTGGCGTTGCCTTGTTTATTAATTTCCTGGCCTATGGCCTGCATGTTTTACCCGATCTGGTGGCTACCATTGCCCGTTGGATTGGTCTGGCAGGCTTGGCTTATCTGGCTTACCGCCGAGGTAGCATCACCACCTGGATCTTGTTTGCCTTGATATTGGGGGCCGAAGTTGGCCATACCCTTCCTGGGGGTGCCGAATGGTACAATGTGATGAGCAAAGTGTTCATTAAATTGATCAAAACCATAGTCGCACCGCTGATCTTCGGTACTTTGCTGGTGGGTATTGCCGGGCATTCCGACATGAAAGCAGTAGGTCGGATGGGGCTGAAAGCGATTATTTATTTTGAAATTGTGACCACCATTGCCCTGGTAATCGGGTTGGCGGCCATCAATATAACCAAAGCGGGCGAAAACCTGCCGCCCATGCCAACCACCGAAACGCTCCCGGAGGTGCGCAAGCCCATGACCGGCCCGGAGATCGTTTTGCATACCTTTCCTGAAAACCTGATCAAATCAATATCCGAAGGAGAAATCCTGCAAATTGTCGTCTTTTGTTTGATTTTCGCTTTTGCCATGACGCAAGTTACTCCAGAGCGTCGCCGCCCTTTCCTGACTTTTGCCGAGAGTTTGTCCGAAATCATGTTCAAATTCACCAACATCGTCATGTATTTTGCGCCTTTTGGTGTGGGTGGCGCCATTGCCTACACCGTGGCCAAACTGGGCCTGGGGGTTTTTGCCAATTTGGGGCTACTGTTGCTCACCTTATATGGCGCCCTGGTGGTATTTATTCTGGGGGTACTTTTGCCCGCTGCTTTGATTTTCCGCATCCCGGTTCGGCGTTTTTGGAAATACGCCTCCGAGCCAGTGACCATTGCTTTTGCTACAACCAGTTCAGAAGCTGCCCTACCCAAGGCACTGGAAAACATGGAAAAAATGGGGGTTTCCCGCCGGGTTGTTTCCTTTGTTTTGCCAACCGGATTGAGTTTCAACCTTGACGGTTCCACCTTATACCTGTCCCTTGCGGCAATTTTTGTAGCCCAAGCGGGCA
Organism: Chitinophagales bacterium; assembly: GCA_013298445.1. Classification (GTDB taxonomy): domain Bacteria; phylum Bacteroidota; class Bacteroidia; order Chitinophagales; family Saprospiraceae; genus Haliscomenobacter. The sequence goes on from JAAFHQ010000048.1 coordinate 13,425, forward strand.
AAATTGAAATGCCGATTGGAGCCCAAATCACGATGCTGCTGACCCTGATGCTGACCACCAAGGGCATCGCCGGGGTGTCGCGTGCATCTTTGGTGATTCTGACCGGAACCGCTGCTTCATTTGGTTTGCCAGACTGGCCCATTGCCGCCATCCTGGGTATCGATGCCCTCATGGACATGGGGCGAACGGCCACCAATACCTTGGGCAACTGCCTGGCAACGGCGATTGTGGGCCAATGGGAAGGTGAGACCAATTTTGTGGATGAAGAGACGGTTGCGCAAGTTTAGAGAGTTGAGAAGGTTTAGGGAGGTTGAGGAAGGTTGAGGCTCCGCGAGCGGCTTAGACATAGTCCTTGTATAAGTCGCTCGCGGAGCCTCAACCTTCCTCAACTTCTCAACCTTCCTAAACCATTTTACAATGAAAGTACTGATCGTAGAAGACGAGCCCAAGACTGCCCAGGACTTGAGCGAAACCCTCCAGGAAATCGATGCTTCCATTACCATTCTGGGCATTACGGATTCGATTGAAGGTACGCTCAATTTTTTGGCATACCCGCCAGCGCCGGACCTGATTTTTTTAGATATCCAACTCGCGGATGGCCTGAGTTTTGATATTTTTAAAGAAACAACCATACTTTGCCCGGTGGTGTTTTGCACTGCTTACGACGATTATGCCTTGCAGGCTTTTCAAACCAATGGGGTAGCCTACGTGCTCAAACCTTTTAGTACGGCAGATGTACGTCTGGCCCTGGATAAAGTAAAATCGTTGGCGAGTTTTTACCGTTCGGAAGCCCCGGATTTGCGCGCCTTTGCTGAGGCAATGGATACCTTGCACAACAGTGGGGGGCTCAAAAGTAATTTTTTGGTATCCTTTAGAGGCAGTTTTATTCCCATTCCAACCAAGGAGATTGCCTTGTTTTACATTTTAGGGGAGGACGTCTGTTTACAAACTTTTAAGGGCAATACCTATTTGGTGCCCCATTCTTTGGAAGAAATTGAACGTATGGTTGGCCACCAGCAATTTTACCGGGCCAATCGCCAGCATCTCATTAATTTTGAACTGATTGAATCCATTGAACAGGATTTTGCCCGCAAGTTGAAAATCAAACCCAAAGTCAAATGCCATGATCAAATCACGGTGAGCAAAGCGAAGGCAAGTGAGTTTTTGCAATGGATGAATGAACGGTAA
>JAAFHQ010000480.1 GCA_013298445.1 Chitinophagales bacterium
GCGCGCAAGCCCTTCAGGACATCGCGGTCGTTGGAAGCCATTTTGGCCACGTCATCTGGTTTGGGTGAGGTGAAGGGGTGGTGCATGGCGTAAAAACGCTCGGTGTCTTCGTCCCATTCCAGGAGAGGAAAGTCCAGCACCCAGAGTGGTTTGAAGTCGCCAGCTTTCATCAAGCCCATGCGGCGCCCCATTTCCAGACGCAGTTCGCCCAGTTGTTTGCGGGTTTTTTCTTCCTCGCCTGCCATGATGAGCATCAAGTCACCCGGTTTTGCCTCCAGGTGGTTCGCCCAATCGCGGAGTTGGTCTTCGCTGAAAAACTTGTCAACGGAAGACTTCAAGGTTCCGTCGGCATTGTAGCGAACGTACACCAAACCTTTGGCCCCAATTTGAGGGCGTTTGACCCATTCGGTCAATTCGTCTACCTGCTTGCGGGTATAATCAGCCTGGCCTGTTGCATTGATACCAACCACCAATTCAGCGCTATCAAACACCACAAATCCTTTCCCTTTGGTCAGATCAGTCAAGTCAGCGAAAGGCATGCCGAAGCGCAGGTCGGGTTTGTCGGAACCATACAAACGCATGGCATCATCGTAGGACATTCGTGGGAAATCACCCAGTTCAAGCCCCAGCGTATGTAAAAACAAGTGGCGGGTCAGCGCTTCGAAGGTATTCAAAATGTCTTCACGAGTGACAAAGGCCATCTCGCAGTCGATTTGAGTAAACTCCGGCTGACGGTCGGCCCGTAAATCTTCATCCCGGAAACACTTCACGATTTGAAAATAGCGGTCGAAACCAGCTACCATCAAAATCTGCTTGAAGGTTTGGGGGGATTGAGGCAAAGCGTAAAACTGCCCTGGGTTCATGCGGCTTGGTACCACAAAGTCGCGGGCACCTTCTGGTGTGCTTTTGATCAAAAACGGAGTTTCGACCTCAATGAAGTTTTGATCAGACAAAAACTTGCGTACTTCCAGCGCCAGCTTGGAGCGGAAGATCAGGTTATTTTGCACCGGGCTGCGCCGCAAATCCAGGTAACGGTATTTCATGCGGATATCGTCGCCACCGTCGGTTTCATCTTCAATGGTGAAGGGAGGCACTTTGGAGGCATTGAGCACCCGCAATGATTGGGTTAAAATTTCAATGTCGCCAGTAGTCCGATTGGGGTTTTTATTGCTGCGTTCGCGCACGGTGCCTTCAATCTCGATGACGAATTCCCGGCCCAACTTGCGGGCTTGTTCGCACAACTCGGCGTTTTCTTCCATGCTGAACACCAACTGGGTAATGCCGTAACGGTCTCGCAGATCCAAAAAGGTCATGGCACCAAAATCCCGGGTGGTTTGCACCCATCCACTCAATTTCACAGTCTTGCTGACATCGGCGATACGCAGGTCGCCGCAGGTATGCGTACGGTACATAAAATGAAAGGTTTGAAAGTTCCAACTTAACAAAGTTCCTGAGTGCCAGGTTCCTTGAAAGCGTGGCGCAAAAGTAAGGCTTTAGGTCATAAGAAGGTCAAAATACTTTTGGAAATGACAAATTTGAAATTGTTTTGACGCAAAACCGAATCCGAGCTTAAATTTATTGCGTTTATATCAGCGGAAAGGGTTGACTTTTGTCAGTGCATGCTAAAAATCACCGCCGTTTTTTTGCAGGGAAAATGTCAAGAAATCCAAGGTCTCTAAAATACAATTTAGATTTCGTCCAAATAATCAAATTGTATGATGTTGTTACAGAACCGTGACATTATTTCCCAAGCGGCATTCTATTTTTGCATCGTTCATTCAGTAGACACCGTAAGTACCGGATAAAAAGTCAATCATCCCAAAACCTTGCGAGAATTAACCGCTTAGTAATTCAACAGTGTCATTTTTTTTAAGCAAAAAAGGTTATGTTAGACAATTACAAAATCCTTACGGTCACCCACAAACGTGTAAACTTACACAGCATCAGTGAGTTTGTGGTCAAAACCTCCGACCCCTCGGCGTTGAAGATGCGCTTGCAGGACCTTAAGGAACAGTTTGGTTTAGATGAGCTTTTGTATTTGTCTACTTGCAATCGGGTGATGTACTTCTTTCACACCGAACGTAAATTAGACCTGGTTTTTGCCGTTGAGTTTTTCAAGCAAGTCAATCCACAACTCGAAGACGAAGTTTTAGGCACTCTTGAAGATAGTGTACAGATCCTAGAAGGTATGGATGCCCTGGAGCATTACTTCACCGTTTCTGCTTCCATGGATTCGATGGTGATTGGCGAGCGCCAGATTTTGGGTCAACTCCGCGACGCTTACGACCAATGTAAAGAATGGGGCCTCATCGGCGACAACCTGCGCATGGCCATGGATCAGGCAGTAGCTGTTGCCAAATCGATCTACTCCAATACCCGCATCGGCGATAAGCCAGTTTCGATAGCTTCGTTGGCGATCCAAAAAATGATGCGTTACCACCTGCCCAAGGAGGCGCGTATCCTGATTGTGGGTGCTGGCCAAACCAACACCTTGATCGCCAAATTTTTGGACAAGCATCATTTCAGCGAAGTAACGGTGTTCAACCGTACGGTTTCCAAAGCAGAAGAAATTGCTGCCATTTTCCCACATGGTCGCGCTTTTGACTTGGCTGCACTGCACAACTACACCGAAGGTTTTGATGCGCTCATCGTATGTACTTCGGCCACCGAACCCGTGATCACTCCCGAGCTTTACCCACAATTGTTGAACGGAGAGGCAGGTGCCAAAGTTTTAATCGACTTATCCATTCCTCACAATATTGCTCCTGAAGTAGTGAGCAACTACGACAACCACTACATCGAAATTGAAGGTCTGCGTGCATTGGCCAAAGAAAACCTTGCTTTCCGCGAACTGGAAGTGCAAAAAGCCAAAGCAATGCTGGAAGATTTCATCGAAGAACTGCCCAAGGTATTCCAACAACGCCGTTTGGAAATCGCCATGCGCCAGGTTCCCGTTGAAATCAAAGCCGTAAAAGATCGTGCACTGAACGAAGTATTCCACAAAGAAGTCGCACAATTGGACACCAATACGCGTGATTTGCTGGAGCGCATGCTGGAATACATGGAGAAAAAGTGCATCGGGATTCCGATGAAGGCAGCTAAAGAAGTGATTTTTTAGGCAGACCTGCTCATAAAGTATCTTCCATCTTGAACAATATTTACCATCTCCTTTGCATTGAACATGCAAAGGAGATTCCTGTTTTAATGTAGAACGTAAATCATGAAATATTTCTTCACCCTGCTGCTGTGTTTGTTGGCCTTCGCCTGGAGCTTTGCCCAGGAAAGCAACAAAGGAAAAGTAACCATCAAAGGCCAGACTTATGACTACATCATTGACGATGGCGGAGATACTTTAATTATGGCTGGTTTGGGAGAAGTATCCATCACTTCCCTACGTTCCTTCGAATCCGAGGAGGATTATAAAAAATACCGCAAATACCGCCGTTATGCTTATTCGGTCTATCCGTATGCAGTGGAAGCCGTGCGCATTTTTCGCGAAGTAGATGCCGTAACCAATGACATCAAGAAAGGCCAAAAGCGCAAATACATCAAAACCCTACAGGAAGACCTCGAGGAAAAATTTGAACAGCCCCTCAAAAAACTCACCCGCACCCAAGGCATGCTGCTGATCAAAATGATCGAACGTGAACTGGACACGCCAATGTATGATTTGGTAAAAGGCCTGCGCGGCGGCTGGACAGCGACTTATTGGAATGTATTGGGGGGATTTTATGGCCACCACCTCAAAGAGGGCTACGAGCGGGGCAAAGATCCAATGCTGGATATTGTATTGGATGATTTGAATTTGACGTATGGGCAAAAAAAACAGTAGTGGCAACCCTACGTGGTTGCCCGTTATCGTGATGCCCCGTCACGATAACCGAAATTGCACATATTTTATGGTTTTTTGCTCCGCCAAATGCATCCGCTCATAATACGTTTTGATTTCCAACTCAGGCAGCGGCAACTCCTTTGCATAAATGTCATCATCATTGTACAACAAGGTCGCTTCCGGGTAATCCCTGATCACCATTAAGGTAAACTCATATAAGGTGGGGTCGTCCGTTTTGAGGTGTACAATCCCTCCGGCGGGCATCATCTTGCGGTAACGGTCCAAAAAGGCAGGCGAGGTCAGACGTCGATTGGTTTTGCTGTTGCGCAAAAAAGGGTCAGGAAAAGTGATCCATATCTCATCCACCTCCCCTTCGGCAAAAAAATACATGATTTGTTCGATGCGCGTGCGCAGGAAGGCCACATTGTGGAGCTGTTTTTGCAAGGCGGCCAATGCCCCTTTCCAGATACGCGCCCCTTTGATGTCTACCCCAATGAAGTTTCGTTCGGGGTACATTTCACCCAGCGCTACTGAATATTCTCCCCGGCCACAAGCCAGTTCGAGGGTAAGTGGTGCATCATTTTTAAAGTGACCAGCTTTCCACTGGCCTTTCAAATCCACAATTTGCCCATTTTCACCCGCCAATTGGGGGTTCCCCGAATCGAAGTTTTCATAAACATTCGGGAATGACAACAACTCTGCAAATTTCTGTAGCTTATTCCGCTTGCTCATAACGGGTATTGTCCTATTTTGGGGTGCAAAACTAAAACATTAGCGCATGAAAATTTCACATACCCTTATTTTTCTCCTGATGGTTCTCGGTTTAGGGCAATTGAATGCCCAGAAATCCAAGATGGAAAAGATTTTTAACGGCAAAAACCTCAAAGGTTGGGTGGTTCCAGCGCCAGAATCTTGCTGGACGGTGTCCAAGGGGGTTTTGTTGGTCAAAAGTGAACCTACCAAAAAAGGAGCCATCTTATGGACAGAAAAGTCTTATCAAAACTTTGTCCTGCAGGCCGAATTTTTGATGGGTGAAGGCACCGTTGATTCTGGTTTTTTTCTGCGTTCCGAAAATGATCAGATTCAGATTGGCATTTCTGGTTCACTGAAAAGAGACATGACTGGCTCACCCTATATTCCCAAACTGCGTTACCCAGTTGAAGCTACCGGAGTCAAGGAGCTACTCAAGCCCAAAGACTGGAATTCACTTCAAATCAAGGTAATCGGCAACACCTACACCGCATACCTCAACGGCAAACAAGTAATGACCTACACCTCGGAAGGGATGGCAGCTTCCGGCCCCATTGGCATTCAATTGCACCCTGGCAACGAAATGTCGATCAGCTATCGGAAGATTGTGTTGGCTGAATTGTAA
>JAAFHQ010000481.1 GCA_013298445.1 Chitinophagales bacterium
CCGCGCTGAGGGCAACATCCCAATCTCATTTTCTACCTGCACCATGATGACGGTATGCTGCGTGCTATCGTATTCTTTGATGAAGCCCATCAGTTTTTCAAAAGCCCGCAGGTCGGCCTGCAAGTTGTTTTCACTGAAAGAACTCAGGATTTCCTGGCTGCGGCCAGTATTGTCTTTTACCCGAGGGTACTTGTCTTGATTGAGTTTGACCCAGGCCGGAGCGTGGCTCGACATGCTGTTTTTCCAGGAGCCAAACCAGAGGAAAACAATTTTGAGCTCGTTTTTGCGGGCGTCGTTGATCAGGTCACGGAGTAAAGTGAAATCGTATTTTCCTTCCTGGGGTTCGAGCAATTCCCAATAGACGGGGATAAGCACCGTGTTGAGGTGCATGGCCTTGAGCTTGGGCCAAATGGCTTGCATGTTTTGGATGGTGGAAGCGGAGGAGTTGCCGAGTTCGCCGCCCAGCATAATGAAGGGTTTGCCGCCGACAATGAACTGGGTGACGTCGCCCTGCTTGCGAAGGGCGGGGATAGGATTTTGTGCAACTACAAATTGAAGTTGTGCTACCGTGCAGAGCAGCAGCAAGAGGTAAGTTAGATGTTTCATTGTTTGTTTATAATAGGCTCAACCCGGGGGTGAAAAAACGCTGTACTAAGCTGGAATTGGAGCGAACCCCAAAAATTGAACTAATAAAAAAAGGCTATCTCCAACCTAAGTCAAAGATAGCCTTTTCCACTTATTCTTTATTACATCATCCCAGGCATCCCGCCACCGCCATGCATATTTGGCATTGCAGCATCTTTCTCTGGTTTGTCATTTACAACACATTCGGTAGTCAACACCATTCCGGCAATGGAAGAAGCATTTTCCAAAGCAACGCGGGTAACCTTTGTAGGGTCAATTACGCCTGCTTTTTTCAGGTCTTCGTATTTGTCGGTACGGGCGTTGTAACCCATAGAATCCTTGGAGTTGGATACCCGTTGCAACACTACGGAACCTTCTACACCAGCGTTTTCAGCAATGCAACGCAGGGGCGCTTCCAGTGCTTTTTTCACGATGGCCATCCCGATGGTTTCGTCTTCGTTGGTACCTTTCGCATTGGTCAGTGCTTTGATCGCACGTACCAGGGCTACACCACCACCTGCAACAATACCTTCTTCAATAGCAGCACGGGTTGCGTGCAGGGCATCGTCAACGCGGTCTTTTTTCTCCTTCATTTCTACTTCGGTAGGTGCACCTACATAAAGTACTGCCACCCCGCCTGACAATTTTGCCAAACGCTCTTGCAGTTTTTCACGGTCGTAGTCAGAAGTTGTAGCAACAATTTGCTGCTTAATCTGCGCAATGCGAGAATTGATCAGCTCTTCGTCGCCTTTGCCGTTGATGATCGTCGTGTTGTCTTTGTCCACTTCGATTTTTTCAGCAAGTCCCAAGTGCTCCAAACCAGCGCTTTCCAGTTTGTAGCCTTTTTCTTCGGAGATTACTGTACCACCTGTCAAAACGGCGATGTCTTCCAACATTGCTTTGCGGCGATCGCCAAAACCAGGAGCTTTAACAGCAACGATTTTCAGGTTGGCACGCAGGCGGTTAACCACCAATACACCCAAAGCCTGGCTTTCAATGTCTTCAGCGATGATCAACAAAGAACGACCGCTACCAACTACTTTTTCCAAAACAGGCACGATGTCGGCCATGTTGGAAATTTTGCGGTCAGTGATCAGGATATATGGGCTTTCGTACTCCGCGGTCATGTCCTCTGTGTTGGTCACAAAGTAAGGAGAGAGGTATCCGCGGTCGAATTGCATACCCAATACTTCGTCTACATAAGTATCGGTACCTTTTGCTTCTTCTACGGTGATGACGCCGTCTTTGGTTACGCGCTTCATCGCATCAGCGATCAGGGCACCAATTTCTTCGTCGTTGTTGGCAGAGATTGCAGCAACTTGTTTGATTTTTTCAAAATCGTCGCCAATTTGCTCAGACTGTTCTTTGAGGTTTTCTACCACTTTGCGAACAGCTTTATCCATGCCGCGCTTCAGGTCCATAGGGTTGGCACCAGCAGCAACGTTTTTCAAACCTGCGTTGATCATGGCTTGAGCCAAAACGGTTGCAGTCGTGGTACCATCACCCGCGATATCGGCGGTTTTGGAAGCCACTTCTTTCACCATTTGAGCGCCCATGTTTTCAACGGCGTCTTCCAGTTCAATTTCTTTGGCTACGGTAACCCCGTCCTTGGTGATTTGGGGAGCGCCGAAGCTTTTTTGGATAACCACGTTACGGCCTTTTGGCCCGAGGGTAACTTTCACTGCATTAGCCAGAGCATCTACACCAGCGCGCAATTTCTCTCTTGCGTCGCGGTTGAAGCTAATTTCCTTAGCCATATTGCTTTTGAATTTAAATGTCGAAAAAGGTAATTTGGAAAGAGGACGCTATGTCATGCGCCCAAAGTCAGTACGACGATGTGGCAGGCTGCTTAAATCACCACCAGAATGTCGTCTTCACGCATGATCAGGTAATCTTGACCTTCGAAATTCAGCTCTTGACCGGCGTATTTGCCATAAAGAACGATGTCGCCAACCTGTACGGTCATCAAATTACCGTCTTTACCTGGGCCAATGGCTACAACTTCACCGCGCTGCGGTTTTTCTTTGGCGGTGTCCGGAATAATGATACCACCTTTGGTTTTCTCTTCAGCCGGAGCGGGTTTAACAACAACTCGATCGTTGATAGGCTTCATAATCAGAATATTAGTAAAGAAATTAGAAATTTTAAGTTAAAATTACGCCTATCTCTTAGCATATGTCGTGCCAATGTAGGGCTGTGTGTCAAAATGGCAGGGCTGAAGGTTTTGGGTTTCCAATTGTTTTTTCACCATCTAAGGCAAGCTCGGGAAAGTGGTTCTATGATTCCATGAAGTGGCACACTAAAAACTTGGAAAGCCAACCAAGGTTTTATTTCTTGTCAAAAATTTGTTTTTATGAAATTGTTCAGATCGCTAGCAGGAACTTTACTTTGCTTTGGGCTACTGGGGCAGCCGCTGCTCATGGCTCAAAACATTTACGACAAGGACCCCATGCAACGCTTGCCCATCGGCATGCAACTTTCGGAATACAAACAACACTTGCCAACAGGAGGCAAGGTGGATAAAGCCCGAATTTGCCCTCCCAACTGGTGGGTAGGGATGAAAAACACCAATCTTCAATTGATGATTTACGACCAGAACATCCACAAATGTTCGGTAAAAATCAAATACCCCGGTGTAAAGGTATTGAAGGTACATGCAGCCGAAAACCCCAATTATTTGTTCATTGACCTGCAAATCAGCCCCTCCGCCAAACCTGGCCAAATGCTCATTTCCTTGTGTGATGGGCAAAAATCTTACCCTTACGAACTGCGTGCTCGCGAGCGCAGCCCTTTGCTGCACCAAGCCTTGAGCCCGGCTGACAATATGTACCTGATCATGCCCGATCGTTTCGCCAATGGGGACCCCGGCAACGATAGTTTTAAGGACATGAGTTCAGACTTGCTGAACCGGGATAAAATTTACTTTCGCCACGGAGGTGACATCCAGGGCATCATCGATCGGCTGGATTACCTGCAAGACTTGGGCATCACCGCCATTTGGGTCATGCCTGTGCTGGAATCTGACCAACCGTATGAGTCCTACCACGGTTATGCACCTACCGATCACTATGTCGTGGACAAGCGTTATGGCAGCAATGAATTGTACAAACAACTCGTCGAAAAGGCCCACGCCAAAGGCATCAAAGTAGTGATGGACATCATTCACAACCACGTTGGGGATCGGCATTGGACCATCCGGGATATTCCCTTCAAGGATTGGATCAATCAGGAATGGCCTACCTACACGAAGTCAAATTACCGGGATGCCGTTTGGATTGATCCTTACGTTTCGGAAGCGGATCGGCGGCGCTTGGCAACGGGGTGGTTCGACAGCCATATGCCGGACCTAAACCAACGCAACCCATTTTTGGCTAACTTCCTCTTGTATAGCAACCTCTGGTGGATGGAATACTCCGGGCAAGATGCCTTCCGCATCGATACCTATTTTTACCCTGAACAGGATTTTATGATCAATTGGGGTAAACGGATGCAAGAAGAATATCCGGGCTTTACGTCTTTCGCGGAAACCTGGGTGGAGAGTACCCTTTCACAGGCTCAGTTTACAGCCGGGAACCGATTGACCGAAGGCCAGCGATTCCTGCCCTCGGTGACAGATTTCCAGTTGAATTATGCCCTCTTGGAAGCCGCCGCAGGCCGGCAAGGTTGGACCGAGGGCGCCAATCGAATTTACCTCACCCTCAGCAACGACTTTTTGTACCAGGATGCCCGCCGGAATGTCACTTTTTTGGACAATCACGACGTTAGCCGCTTTTTGACTGTGTTGAACAATGATTGGCAAAAATACCACGCTGGGTTGACGGCATTGTTGACTATCCGAGGTTTACCTTGCCTTTATTATGGCACTGAAATTGGCATTACCGGAGCTGGTGGTTCTTTTGGTGAAGCTGGGCGAAAGGATTTTCTCGGTGGCTGGAAGGAAGATAAGCTGAACAAATTCACTGCAACGGGCCGCCAGGGCATGGAAGAAACGACGTATCAGTTGTTGCGTAAGTTGTTGCATTACCGGAAAAATACGCCCGCTCTTCAAACTGGCAAAACCCGACATTTTATCCCTGAGGATGGTGTTTATGTGTATTTCCGCTACGACGACGCCAAGCGGGTGATGATGCTTTGGAATACCACTGATAAAGCCCAGGACCACAAACTGGAGCGCTACGCCGAAATGCTGAAGGGTTATCGAGAGGGGCGCGATGTAATTAAAGAAGATGTGGTGAATTTGAATGCTATTCGGATTGAACCATTTTCGGTGCGGGTCATAGAGTTGCAATAGACAAAATCGACTGAGGTGCCTCTTCGGTGCCTTAGGTTTCTTAGGTGGTGAAAATATTTTCGCTTAGCTTTTTTTCACCACCGAAGAAACCTAAGGCACCGAAGAAACACCTCAGTAGGATAAAAGTGTATTTTGTGCAGAAAAAACATGCACAACCGTTACCTCTTTTCTCTGCTTTTTTGCTTCCTGATCACAGGAATTACCTTACAAGCCCAGAATAAAAAGCCAACAAAAGGACAAGCAAGTATTGATCAAAAACTGGTTGAATTGGGCATTGTCCTTCCTACCGTTT